>JAATFN010000074.1 GCA_015655165.1 Betaproteobacteria bacterium
GGCCGAAGGACAAGTCGGCGCCGCGGTGCGGGCAGTCACGGTCCAACATGCCCAGCTGTCCTTTTTCATCACGGAACAGAACAAACTCCTGCCCCATCAGTCGTACGGCTTTCACTGGACGTTTCGCTTCCAGCTCCTCGACAAGTGCAACAGGTTGCCAGTATTTGCGCAGCAGTTTCCCGGCTGGCGTGTTTTTACCCACGCGTGTCATTAAATCATTCTGTTCTTGACTAATCATTTCGTCATCACTCTAGTTAGAAATATATTGCATACAATTGTGGGTTTTTACCCGGTATCATTTCTTCTTGATAGGTATGCTTTAGCTGCTATTCATCAGTAATTAAAAATATAACCAATTGATATGAAAGGATTTTTATAAATACGTGACGCTGCTGTCAATAATCCACTTTATTGCGTGCATGACTGCCGCATGGTGTTATTGCATGCAACATCTGTGCCAGAACAAGGGAAGAGGTACGGCATCGGTACCGGTGATGTGTGTAATTGCATGCAATGCATATGTCACAGATTTTTGTGTGGATTTATTATTTTTTGTTAAATGGTTGAAGATAGCGACAAATAGATATGTTATGTTCTATAAATATGTCTATTTTATGTAAATAGTGAATATTTCAATATTTTGATGATATCTCTAAAATGGTGCGAAATCACAAAATAGGTGCAAATTGCATGCATTGTATTGGTTCATGATGAAATCCACGGTAATGGATGGATATCCATTAAAATGATGCATCAAGAGGAGAGTATGTGTATGGGTGGTTCGTCAGAGTCGCAACAATCTCGTGTTGTTGTGCAATTGCGTGATCTGATTTTAAAGGGAGAGTTTTCTCCTGGTGAGCGACTAGCCGAGATTCCTTTGGCAGAACGATTGGGCGTATCGCGTACGCCTGTACGATTGGCATTAGCGACCCTGGAACACGAAGGACTGGTGATGCAGTCGAGTTCTGGCGGCTATCAGATGCGGCGCTTTACGGTGCAGGAAGTCGCCGATGCAATTCGCATACGTGGTGTGATTGAAGGTTATGCTGCACGTCTTCTTGCTGAAAAAGGCGTATCTCCCGAATTGTCCAGACAATTGCATGCGTGTCTTGCAGAGGGCGATCGGGCAGTGAACAAGCCGACGATGGAACTGGACGACTATACGCTGTATGTCGAGATGAATGACCGATTTCACGATCTATTGATTAGTGCCTGCGACAACTTTGTATTGAGTCGTGTTATTTCACTGTTAAATAGCCTGCCTTTTGCATCGGCAAGTGCCATGTTGCCAATGCAGTCATCAATGGAGGAAGGGCATCAGTGGATGAAACATGCGCACAGGATTCATCATGCCATTTTGCAGGCGATGGAAAGGGGGCAGGGTTTACGTGCGCAAGCGCTGGGTGAGGAACATGTCGAGATTGCCAGTATGAATCTTGATTATGCAATGGATAAACCCGATCTGGCAGTCAAGTTTATGCAAGGTATGCGGCTGGTGTCGGAGATGACTGACCACCATGCCAAGAAGGATACGTATCCGGTCGAATAAGTACCTGGCAAAGCGTCAGTCTACATTGTGATGGCACGCAAGAATGCCGACAGCAATTTACGGCATCAATGTTTCGTTATTATCCTGCTTGGTTTTAATGATTTGTACAACTTGCCTGATGGTCTCGAAGCGTTGGTTTACCGAGGGGTGTAATGCATTGTAGCCATTCGGTACTGTCACCGGATATTGTTCAGCCAGACGACGCCAGAACGGTAACGCATTGTCGATGTTATATCCGGCACGTGCGAGCATATACAATGCGACAGTATCTGCCTGGATATCCATTGCCTGCAGATAAGGACGAATACCGGATGTGCCGGCCATCGTTACACTATCGGGTTGCATGCGTAATAAATTGTCAATGACCCCACCTGCTGTAGCTACCATGCGTTGCTGTGTGATGTGACCCAACGCATTATGTGCGATTTCCTTGGCAATCACATAGGCGAGTTCTTCATCGGTTTTAGTGAAGTTCAACATGCCACGGGTAATCAATACACGACGTCCATCGGCATAACTGTTGACGTTGTCGCTATTACCCAGTTCGATATTAAACGCACATGCCAGCGTTAACGGTACCACAGTGGTTTTTTTAGTGCCGCTACGCTCCAGCGTCAAACGCACCGGTGTACGTGAGGACACGATTGGACCCAGCATGATGGCAGCTTGACGCTCGGCGTCCGGCCCTTTAGGAATGTCTTTATTGGATGCGGCAATCAACAAGTCCTGACGTTTTAGGCCACTGTGTGCGGCCCCACTATCAGGCAAGACGCCGGTGATTTGCAATTCGTCCCCAAAGCCCAATGCTTGTGCTGCTTCCATATATTCTGGTGGATACGAGTATTTGTTTTTTGCGGTAAAGCCCAGCAAATTACGTGCGTTACCCTGGCACAATGGTGTGTTGTTCGTCAGCAAAGGTGCGGCAACACGATACAACTGGTCTTGTTGCGCGGTTAAGGTGCGTAATGCGGTTTGTTCTGGCGACTCGATTAACCGTGAAATGACAGTGGGGGCTGCAGGAAGATTTGCCGCTTCGGCAACAGGACTTTTGGATGTGCCTGGTTGTGGTGTGGCGCATGCGCTTAACAGTACTAACGCACCAAGTGACAACAGGGTACGGGTTTGCATGGGTAAATTGAATGTCTTCATATCTGTTTTCTTTAACTTTTTCCAGTACTGCCAAAACCGCCGGCACCACGTTGGCTGGAAGTAAAATCATCGACAAGATTGAAACCGACTTGTGCTACTGGCACGATGACCAGTTGCGCCAGACGCTCGAGTGGATTTAATACAAAGGCAGTCTGGCCACGATTCCAGGTAGAAACCATGAGTTCGCCTTGATAATCCGAATCGATCAAGCCTACCAGATTTCCAAGCACAATACCGTGTTTGTGGCCTAAACCACTACGCGGCAATATCAGTGCGGCATATGCCGGGTCGGCAATATGGATTGCCAGCCCTGTCGGAATCAAGTGCGTTGTGCCTGGCTCGATGGTGATCGGTGCATCAATACATGCACGCAAATCCAGTCCTGCACTGCCAGGTGTGGCATAGGACGGTAACTGGTCTTTCATGCGTGGATGGAGGATTTTGACGTCGATTGTTTTCATGGCATTCCAGGTGAGTCAGTAAAAATAGATTAAGGCAAACGGCGTGCAATTTCTGCAACGAGCTGTCGTGCCAATGTGTCTTTGTCGGCTGTAGGCAGTGGTGTTTGGCCCTTCTCGTCAAACAATATCAGGGTATTGTCGTCGCGCCCGAACGTATCAGGCCCGATATTGCCAACTAGTAACGGAATGTTCTTTTTACGGCGTTTGGCTTCACCATGCCCGACCAGATCTTCTGTCTCGGCTGCAAAGCCGACACAGAAAGGGCGCTTCTTTAAAGCCGCAACTTCGGCCAGAATGTCCGGGTTGGCTGTAAAACTCAATACCGGTGCATCGTTTTTCGCACCTTTTTTGATTTTCTGGTCGCTGACATGTGTCACACGCCAGTCGGCAACGGCTGCGACTGCGATAAAAATATGCCGGGTAGAAACTTGATGCATCACAGCATCATGCATTTGTTGGGCTGTTTGTACATCAATGCGTGTGACACCATAAGGTGCTGCCAAGGCGGTAGGGCCTGAAACAAGGATGACATCGGCACCCGCGTCCGCTGCCGCACGTGCCAGGGCATACCCCATTTTGCCGGAAGACCGGTTGGTGATGCCACGCACCGGGTCAATCGGTTCATACGTTGGCCCGGCTGTAATCAATACTTTTTTGCCTGATAGAAGTTTGGGCTGGAAAAGCGCGGCAATGTCGATGGCGATTTGATCGGCTTCCAGCATTCTCCCCATGCCGGTTTCCCCACACGCTTGCATACCTGCTTCAGGGCCGGATAGAGTAACGCCGTCGGCAATAATCTGTGCGACATTACGTTGGGTTGCCGGATTTTGCCACATCTCGACATTCATTGCAGGCGCGACCAACATCGGTAAATGCGCAGGACGTGCCACACACAAGGTCGATAACAAATCATCGCACGTACCTTGTGCCAGTTTACGGATAAAGTCGGCAGTCGCAGGCACGATCACTAACGCATCGGCATGGCGTGTCAAATCGATGTGCGGCATATTGTTGGCAATACGCGCATCCCACTGGTCGGTATAGACCGTGTTGCCTGTTAAGGCTTGCATGGTAACCGGTGTAATAAATTGTGTGGCCGCATGTGTCATGACGACTTGTACCGACGCACCGCTTTTAACAAGCGTGCGGGCAAGTTCGGCTGCCTTATAGCAGGCAACACCACCGGTCAATCCTAATACAATGTGTTTGCCAGAGAGAGTCATCGTTTGTTTTCCTTGCATTGTGCGCAATAACAGAAGCGGTTATCGTCTATTTTTTTGTGCTGCGCAGCTCGTTTAGCACAAACAATACCGCACCAACAACGATTGCGCTATCGGCAATATTAAAGGCAGGCCAGTGCCAGTCGGTCAGATGGAAGTCCAGAAAATCAATCACATGACCATACACCAGCCGATCGATGACGTTACCGATTGCACCACCTAAAATCAGTGCCAAAGCCCCGCAAAACAGCTTTTGGTCGGGGTGTTTGCGTATTAGAAAAATAATGAATACGGCAGCAACAATGCCGACAATCGTGAAGAAATAACGTTGCCAGCCGGCACCATCAGCTAAAAAGCTGAATGCTGCGCCTTTATTGTAGACCAGCACCAGATTAAAAAAGGGTGTCACAAACAATGATTCGCCGTAGTAAAACAATTTCAATACGGTGACTTTGCTTAATTGGTCAAGCAACAACACAAGCGCTGCAATACCAAGCCAGGGCAAAAGACGGTTGCCACCGGAACGAGCAGGATTTTTTTTCGATGTCATAGTGAGCCAGTAAATTCAATGCCAGCACACACTACAAGTGCGGCCTTGGTTTGACAATCAACGTTACAATTCGCAAATTGCCTGTCAGGGAAATCCTGACAGGCAGGCAGTTTATGCAAAGTGGCGCTGTTCGCCAGCACCGAAGAGATTGTCGACACAACGGCCACACAAGCCGGCGTGTTCTTTGTGTAACCCGACGTCTGCACGATAGTGCCAGCAACGTTCACACTTCTGATAGGTCGATGGTGTGACAACAACCGCTTCTTCTTCAACCGTTGCAACAGTGGCAACGGTGGCGTCCGACGTGATAAAGACAAATTTTAAATCATTGCCCAGACTTGACAGCAAAGCTGCTTTGTCTGCTGTGACTTTGATCACAATTTCCGCTTGCAGGGAAGAACCGATCTTGCCCGCCATACGGATTTCTTCCAGCTCCTTTGTTACTGTAGCGCGAATGGCGTGCAACGTCTGGAATTTATCCAGCAATGGCACAGCGTCAGCAACTTCCGGCAAACTGTAATAC
>JAATFN010000331.1 GCA_015655165.1 Betaproteobacteria bacterium
AGTATTGTTGTTGGATGAGCCGACAAGTGCACTTGATTTGCAACGTCAATTCGAAGTACTCGATTTACTTCGTCAACTTGCCAAAGAAAAAAAACTCTGCATTGTGCTTGCAATTCACGATATCAATCAGGCACTACGTTTTGCCAATCATGTTGTCGTCTTGCACGAGGGAACTGTCATTGTGAGTGGCGCACCAGAAAAAGTCATTACATCCGAGCTACTTGCAACCGTCTATGGCGTCAATGCTCATCTCGAACAAAGTAGTAATGGCCAGTGGTTTGTCGTTGTCAATCACTCGATCCGTTCTTTTAAAGGTGCATGATCATGATCACTATTGTATCTAAAGATACTTTGCGCAATAGCGTAGAAAAAGCATCCGGCGGTAAACAGACAGTGCTATACACACGTTCTGGACAACCCAGTTATATGAACATCGTGACGCAATTCGCGTGTGAAGATATGGCAAGTAATCTGGGCCGGGGTATACATCCTGCTTTTATTGTCAATGGTCAACCCAAAAGCGAATTCTTTTACGGCACCTATCTTGGGACTATCAGACATGGAGAGCTTGTCAGCTTGCCAGATACACAGCCGGCCGATTTCCGGAGTTTACAAGCATTCGACAATGCTGTGCGTTGTTGCGGTAATGGCTGGCACATCAGTACACAAGCAGAATGGGCAGCAATTATGCTATGGAGCCTGCATGCCGGTTTAGCCCCACAGGGTAATACCGATTATGGTCAAAGTCATTGTCCCCCGCAAAAAAAGGGAAGACGCGTAGATGGTCATGATGCCGGCTACACGCAAGGCAATCCGGTCACAGTAACAGGTTCAGGTCCACTTGACTGGCGCCATGACAATACCCCATATGGTATTGCAGATTTGTGTGGCAATATGTGGGAGTGGCAAAACGGCGTACGGCTGGTCGATGGGGAAATCCAGCTTGTTGCCGACAATAACGCAGCAGACCATCCAGTCAATACCCCCTATCACTGGCAGGCAATCAGATTGTCAGATGGCATGCTGGTTCCTTGCGGCTCACCAGGCACTGCCAAACTGGATTCGTCCAACGCGATCACAACCGGTAATGCAGGTGCACCGATACTGGGTACAACCGTCACCCACTACAATGGCATACCGGGTGACAATACCAACACACCAGGCTTGATGGATGCCGCATTTGAAGCAATCTCCTGTCAAACACATGTTCCCCCAGATTTATTAAGACAATTAGGGCTCTTTCCGCATCAGTTCAATGGCGACAAGGATCAGATCTACATGAGAAATTATGGTGAGCGCTTTGTGTTAACAGGTGGCAGTTGGTATTCCGGACAATCGTCAGGAATGCGGTCGATCTGTTTTAGCCATACCAGAGACCATAGCAGTGCTACTGTAGGATGTCGCCCCGCTTTCATTTTATAAATATCTCATCCAACATGATCTTATGACAGCAATCCCAACTGATCCTATCGATAGCCTGATTGATCTGGCCCAAACATTACCGACTTCAGCTGTACCTGCATCTGTTTTGGCTTTTCAGCGCAAACGGATACTGGACAACCTTGGCTGTATCGCAGCAGGTTATGACAGTCTCGGCAATCAGGCCGCCATCGCTCTCGCTACACGTTGGAGCGGTGTAGAAGAAGCAACGTTGTTAGGTACATCAACCCGTCTGGCAGCGCCGCAAGCTGCCTTTGTCAACAGCATCAGAGCCAGAGCACTGGATTTTTGCGATGTCATCTCGCCAGGATGGCATCCAAGTTCTTCGGATATTCCGGTGGCCCTTGCCATGGGAGAATTAACAGGAGCCAACGGTCAGGACATACTGGCGGCCTTGGCGATCGGGCAGGATATTGCCCAGCGAATCAATATGGCAGCACAGGCAAACGGATTTTTTTATCGCGGATTCGACTCCAATGTGTTGGGACTATTTTCCGGATCGATCATTGCCGCACGTTTATTAAAATTGAACCGTGACATGTTTGCCAATGCAGTCGGACTCGCATTTGATTTTGGCATAGGCACTTTCCAACATTATCAGGACAAAGTGCTCGCAGTAAGAGTAGGTCAGGGCCTTGTCGCCAAACATGCTATTGAAGCTGCCATGATGGCACAAGCAGGTGTAAGCGGTTCGAAACGATTACTTGGCGGTGAAAATGGTTTTTTCAATCTATACGCGCCTGGCGTACCTGATTTAAGCCAATTGACCAACAGCCTTGGCGAGCAATTTTTGGGAGAAGAAGCAACCTGCTTTAAAATGTATCCCCATTGCAGTATCCTGCTGGCTCTAACCGAAACACTATTGAATTCGCCCGAATGCAATACCATTGATGATGTTGGCAACTGTCACATCACACTAAGCGTGTCACACACCATGCGCATGGTGTGTGGTGCAGAATTCGCACCATCTCACACACCAGATATCGATGCACAATTTAGCGCACGCTATATTGTGGCAAATGCCCTCGTACGCAAAAAGGCAACACCTGCGGAATTTACAGCCAAAGCTGCCATCGATCCGGTCGTGTATGCCATAGCCCAGCGCATTACCTTACATGATGAACCTTTATTTACCCGTTTTGACCAATGTGAAGTAACAATCACTTCTGCCAAAGGTAAAACAATCAAACTCACTGCTGCATATGGCAAAGGCTGGCCGGAAAACCCGCTTGATCAACAGCAGATCCGCGATAAATTTTTACTCTGTTGCTCACTGTCAGCGAACAACAACTTTAAAATACATGCAATCGATATTGCGGCACAGGTAGACACTCTGGACAATGCAGCATCACTGACACCGCTATTAACATTATTAACGGGAGTACAGACATACTAGAGATGCAAACTCGTCTCGGGCACACCAAGCATGGCCAAGTAGGCATTGGAAACCTGCTCGGCAAATATTGTGCAATCTTTCATTCTCGTCGCAATGGCATCATCTGTGACGCCATGAACACCCGAGTAGATAATTAAAGCGGTAATGCGTGGCTCCGGCAAACGCCATAGCCCTGCCAGACGCCCCCCCTCAAGAATATCCATTAACTGGTCAAGTATGTCATTTTTTGCCTGATTGTTCCGGTCATGATGATGGTGATTGGTGTAGACCACATCGTGAATACGATAAGTTTCAAGATAAGTGGCAACATTCGCGTGAATACAGGCGCGTAGACGCCCTGCCCAGTCGGCTTGATCACAAGCATTGACCTCAATTGCCAACCGCTTGACGAATTCACCGGTATAACGATTGGCCAATGCAACCAGCATATCGTTCTTCGATGAAAAATAATGATAGAACGTTCCTTTAGCCACTTCTGCCTGCTCGACGATATCGCTGATCGTCGTTGTCTCGACACCTTTGTCCAGAAACAGTTTTTCAGCGGCGTTCATGAGCTCTTCTAGCCGAACTTCTGCAGGTTTTGTTCTAGGACGGTAGGTTTCCTGCACCTCTGCGGCGCCCAAGCGTGGTTTTTTAGTCATACTCTTCTCCAACTAGGCAAGCAAATGTCTCAGTTTAAGTGAAACAGCCATCTAACAGCAATGCCCAAACCTTTTCAAAGATGAAATGCAGCCATTTATACCATTGATATCACCTTGATATTAAATAAGTCCATTCAGTTGATGCTTATTTGCCGGTTTTATTGTATGATTCTGGCTGTGCATTAATTTAAGTGCACAGATTGATTATAGGTCTGCATTGGCGACCTATGTAAGCAGCTCCGCAACCTTCATCTGTTTTTAAACAGTAAGAGTAAAAGCCCTCCCACCTTGTGTGTCACATGAAGACACCGTCCCGGCGCAAAGCTTTTGTGCCGAAATTTCTCTGTATGTCATAGTCATTTCGTTGGTTGGCGTAGCTTTTTTTGCGTCATTCTCATCCCGCCTCGCGTTATTACGCTTGATGCGGAGGATGCCGCTCACATTAACGAAAGAAAAGTATGACTTTTGAAGAATTAGGTTTACACCCATCCATTATTAAAGCGTTGACGGATGAGGGGTATACAAAACCTACGTCAGTTCAGGAACAAGCGATTCCTGCTGCAATCTCCGGACGCGATTTACTGGTGTCTTCGCAAACAGGCTCAGGTAAGACAGCAGCCTTCATGTTGCCTGCCCTGCACAGGTTCTCGTCCGAGACATCCGAAGCACCTGCCAAAACATCCAATCAGGAACGTCAGGCTACCCGCGCACGCGGTGAACGCCCACGTTTCCAACCTGCACAACCAAAAATGCTGGTATTGGCACCAACACGTGAACTCGCATTGCAAGTCACAAACGCTACCAGCAAATATTGTGCATATATGCGCCGTATCCGTGCTGTGTCTATTTTGGGTGGTATGCCTTACCCAAAACAAATGCAATTGTTGTCTAAAAATCCGGAAATTCTGGTGGCAACACCTGGCCGCCTGATCGACCATATGGAATCCGGCAAGATTGACTTCTCCCAACTCGAAATTCTGGTACTGGACGAAGCAGATCGCATGCTGGATATGGGTTTCATTGACGATATCGAAAAAATCGTTGCTGCAACCCCATCGACACGTCAAACCATGTTGTTCTCGGCAACATTGGACGGCATCGTCGGCAACATGGCACGTCGTATTACGACAGAACCACAAACAATCCAGATTTCAGGTTCGGCTGCCCGCCATGAAAACATTACCCAACGCGTTCACTTTGTTGATGATATGTCACACAAGAACCGTTTGCTGGATCATATCTTACGTGACGTTTCCATGGATCAGGCTGTTATCTTTACAGCAACAAAACGTGATGCAGATACG
>JAATFN010000150.1 GCA_015655165.1 Betaproteobacteria bacterium
AGTGGTAGTACACCGTCCATTGAAACACGACGGGCAGTCGGCTTAAATCCTGTCAAACCACATAGTGAAGCCGGAATACGAACAGAACCACCAGTGTCCGAACCAACTGCAGCGGCAGCCAGTCCATCCGTTACGGAAATCGCGGCACCAGAAGAAGAGCCTCCGGGAATACGTCCTTGATCAGGATTTGCTCCCCGATCCCAGGGATTGCGTGGTGTACCATAATGTGGATTCAGTCCCAACCCGGAATACGCAAACTCGGTCATATTGGTACGACCAACAAGTACTGCGCCAGCTACAACCAATCGCTTGACGACCAATGCATGCTGGAGCGCTGCAGGACTATCTTTCAGGACAATTGAGCCTGCCGTCGTGATGTCACCTGCAACATCAAACAGATCTTTGATCGATATCGTCAAACCGTCAATTGGCGAACGCGACAAACCAACACTACGCAAGCTGTCTGATGCTATTGCAGCAGCACGCGCCAATTCAGGATAGCGTTTGGTAAAAACCCGTATACCTTCGCCATTCGTATCGGCAGCTTTTGCTAATGCTATTTCGGTTAGTGCTATCGAACTGGTTTGTTGCGTGTTCAAATTGTCAGCTTGTTGTTGTAAAGTAGGGTAGGAGGCCATCATATGTGTTCCTCTACGCTACTTCAGCCAGAATTTCTGACGAATAAGTGTGACTGATTGTGCGTTTACGGTACGGGTCAAATAACTCCATCGTAAATGTTGTCGCAGCGCGAATACCTCCAATGGCACCAACAGTGCCGCAAGTCATGCCGCAACCTTCAGGTAATACGCCACCGCCTGTAAAACCTGCAATCAAATCTTGTGGTGTACGTAATGTCGATAACGGACCTTCCTGATACAGTACAGTTTTACCATTTTCTTCGATATACGAGCGGATAATCAATTCATCCCAGTAATCAGCGACATCGGCCAGACGCCATGCTTCGGTGGCAACCGGCTTAATGCAGGCCTGCTTGGAAAATGCGACACTATGTGCCTCAAGCTTACGATCTGTATGATCCGAAGCAATGCTGACATACAGCTCGGCGTTTGCAGTAAATACAAAAGTTTCAACTTCTCCGGAAGATGCTGAACCCAGCACTTGAACCTTACTGTCTTGTGTTAATTGATTGCTGGAAACCCGATAATAGAGAGGTACAGCGCTAGGACGTGGGATACCAAGTGCTGCCAGCTCTTCAATATGATGTTCGATAGCAGCAATATCTCTACCTGCCCATCCTGCAATTACTAATGTATGGATGTTGACATCCAGCTTACGTGAAGATGTACCGTCTTGTTGTTTTATAAGAAAAGAAATGTTCATGATCAAGCTACTTCGAAAGTAAATCGTTACTAGGCGTTAAGTGCAGTGTTTAATATACTTTTTTGATAAAAAACACCACCAGAAAACTCGCCATGAATTCCAGCACGGCGACAAAATACAAACCGGATGACAATGAACCCGTGGATGTTTTTAGCATCCCGATCATGTATGGCGCCACAAAACCGGCCAGATTACCGATAGAATTGATCAGTGCTATGCCACCAGCTGCCGCTGTGCCTGCCAGAAACGCTGCAGGCAATGACCAGAACACTGGGAATGCAGCTAAAATACCGATCGCGGCAAGTGTCAGGGCACATAATGCAGCTATTGCATTACCAAGGAACAAACCGGTAAACACCAAGCCGACACTGGCAACTAATGTGGCCAAAGCACAATGCATACGACGTTCGCCAGTTTTGTCTGAGTGAATACCGTTTAGTATCATCGCAATTGTCCCGGCAAGAAACGGTATAGCTGAAATCATGCCGATTCGCAGATTCCCGTTGACACCGATTTCTTTGATGATGGAAGGGGCCCAGAATGCGATTGTTGCATTGCCGCTTACTACGCAAAAATATATAGCTGCACAAATCCAGACACGTGAATTACGCAGTGCATCACGAAAGGATGCATGTTTTTCTGTATCGTTGTTTTCTGCTTCGAGCGCTTGGGCGACTGCCTGCTTTTCTACATCGCTAAGCCATTTTGCATTGGCAGGTCTTTCCGGGAGATACAACAACACAAACACCCCGGCGATCAATGAAGGAAGCCCTTCCAGAATAAATAGCCATTGCCAATTCGCCAAATGGCCAACATCAGTCATTGAACTCATAATTAAGCCAGCAACAGGGCCGCCGATCACACCAGCAATCGCAAATGACGTCATAAACAAACCATTAACACGTGCTCGACGTTGTGCCGGAAACCAGTAGGTCAGATATAACACGACGCCCGGGAAGAACCCAGCCTCAAAGACACCTAGAAAAAATCGTACAATGTAGAAACTTGTCGGTGTCGTGACATAAGCCATGGAAATTGAAGCCAATCCCCACAAAATCGTAATGCGAGCCAATGTTTTTCTAGCACCGACTTTTTCCAGATAAAGATTGCTAGGTACTTCAAACAGGAAGTACCCAATGAAAAAAATCCCTGCACCCAAACCATAAATTGCCCGTTCGCATAGATCTCCCCCTTCACAAACTCCAGCTCGTTCAACTGTCCCACCGCGATCCGTCCATCGTGCAC
>JAATFN010000264.1 GCA_015655165.1 Betaproteobacteria bacterium
ACTGCAAACCACAACTGCTCAATCCAGGCTTTTTTAGCTGGTCGCACAACAGCATGCACATATGCCAACGCCCAGACAATAAAAAATAAATGGATCTCCCACTTACCACGGTCAACAATCGTTTGTGGCAACAATCGGTTACCCCAGAAAAAAGCTGTCATGGCAATCGATAAACCGGCAATACTGCCAATGTTTAACCGCTCTACCAACCTAAAACCGAAATATGGCTTATCCGGGTTAGGAAGCTTGGCACGCCGCTTCACCGTCCAAAGTACAAGACCTGTTCCTACCATTGCCGTACCGGCAAAGCTCACAATAAAATAAAGCCAGCGCGTCACCATATCGGCAAAACGCCCCAGATGCAACGCATAGAGTACACCCCTGGTTTCAGCGGCTGGCCCGACTTTGTCTTTCGTCTCAAGCAGTTTACCGCTGGCTCCTTCAAACACCATGTATTGTGGACTGACGGACACCCGCCCTGCTTCACCGCGCACTACGGTAACCCGTGCCTGTGCATCGCCAGCATTATTAACTATCAACCGTGCAACATTACCGGCACCCCAACGTGCCTGGGCCTGCCTGACCATATCCTCGACGCTGACTAATGGAACCTTTTCTCCACTGGGTTGACCAGGTGGCACAAAAGCACTCATTTCGGCAAACATGGCCTGACTGTCAGCGCGCGTCTTAAAGGCGACATTATTACCCCAAGGCATCGTCATGAGCATGAGCGTCACTAGCCCCGAATACGTGATCATGAAGTGAAACGGCAACCCAAATACCGACAAGGCAACGTGTGCATCCAGCCAGCTGCGCTGTCCTTTTCCCCAACGGAAGGTGAAGAAATCGGTAAAAATTTTCTTGTGTGTAATGACGCCACTGACAATGGCAATCAACATGAACATGGCACAAAAACTGGCGATCAATCGCCCCCAAATTACGGGCAAATAATGCAGGTTAAAGTGGAATCCATAGAAGAAATCACCACCTTCGGTTTCACGCGCAGCCAACCGATCACCGGTAGCCGGATCCAAAACAACACTATCGAAACCACGCTCTTTCCGCCAGAATGCCGAAGCAGACGGATTACGCGCAGTTGGCAGGCTGACACTCCATTGCAAAGCATCAGGTGCATATCTGCTGCGCATTGCATCAGCCAACCGTTGCGCGACAGCCGCCGACTCATAATGCTGAGATGCTGCCGGCAGTTCGGGTCGCATCCAGGTTGAAATCTCGTCACGGAAATAACTCACTGTCCCTGTCAGGAACATCGCATACAGAATCCAGCCTACCAACAGGCCAATCCAGATATGCAAGTCCGACATCGTCTGGCGAATACCGGGCACTTTCTCGGCCTTCTTTGGAGCAGGTGCAACGGGTGCAGTATCAACATGACTCATCGCGCACCTCCCATTGCGATCCAGGACAATACCGACAACGGTATTGCTGCGATGATCAACCCGACCCACGCACGCCGGGCTGAGCGCACTGCAAACACCCAGATCACGGCACCCACATAGACAAGAAAGCTCAGCATCATGCCGGTAAGTACAGCATTGATTTTACTCATCGGTAAAGCCAGCGTTGCCACCGACGTAAGTGCTGCCAACGCATACCCGCCAAATAGGGCCGCAATGATCCGAGAAACAAGCGGCCCGCAAGCTAGCACCTTTTGAAAGGAACGTACCATGTTATTTTTTATTTGGTGGTGTGACCGGCCCAGCAGCAACAGCTGCTACACCATTCGCATTGACCAACGTTAACGTCGTCTCATAATTGATACCGTCATATTTTTCAGTACCAGTGGCAGTTTTACGTTCGCCAGGTGTGTGATCAATGTGACTGACTTCAAGCACATACTGACCTTGCCATGGCAGATCGAATTTCACCAGACCCTGTTCGTTCGTATGCGCTTCTTTGGCCCAGCCCGATTGCACCACGATATGAACTTCGGCCTTTGCCAGTGGCTGCCCCTTCAAGCTGACCTTGAATTCACCGGTGTTGCCGGTTGGGACAATGTCCAATGTCAATTTGGGTGCTTGTGCTGCAAAGCCCGATACGTAGCGTGCTGCCGGCCAGAACCAGCTACTCACCTCTTTGCCATCGCGTGTAAACTTATGCACCGGGAAAACAGCATCTTCTGCGATGATACTTTCACCATTGGCGGGTGTCGTTGACAATTTGAATCCATCGGCAGCTTTTGTAACTGATAAAGCGGTTTCCCCCTTCGATGAAATCAATGTCGCAGCAGGTTTGGCAAACATGTCCAATAAACCAGGCGATGTCTCGCGCAAATTATCGCCAAATTCGCCAAAGCGGATGACAACCGACTGGTCGGCAGGTTGCTCCAGCCATATCTGGTGAGCTTGTGCAGTGGTGACGATCAAACCTATGCTGGCGATAAGGATAGAGAGAATGTATCGCATGGGTACTCCTGTTGTAAAAAGAAAATTAGAAATCGACGGATGTCGATAATAAGGATGTTCGCGGCGCCTCTAGACCACCGGATAGACCATTAACATCACTGCCACACCAAGAGCCAATCCAACAGGCTTTGTCTGTATGATTGAGCCCGTAGCTCAGGCAAATGCGTGTCTTCACACTTATTTTTTACAAGCAAGATATGCATTAACGTATCTTGTGCCATATCGGCTGCATCTGAAGCATTTCCCAATTTCTTGCGCAACCAACCCTGCAACCACCCATGATGGTCGCCATATAAAGTTGCGATATTATCTGTCGTGCCAGAAGGGAGGATGTCGGGTGTTGCCACAATCAATGCGACCT
>JAATFN010000175.1 GCA_015655165.1 Betaproteobacteria bacterium
GCACACAAGCCTTACCACCAGGCATGGGAGCCTCTGATGCACGCGCTATGCAGTTTTCCGGATGGACATTAGACACAATTGCCCGTCACCTCATCAGCAAAGACAATGTCATTGTCGCCCTATCGGGTGCCGAATTCCGCTTGTTAAAAGTCTTTATGGACCACCCCAACCGGGTATTGAATCGCGA
The DNA here is from genome assembly GCA_015655165.1 of Betaproteobacteria bacterium. GTDB lineage: Bacteria > Pseudomonadota > Gammaproteobacteria > Burkholderiales > Burkholderiaceae_D > Herbaspirillum. Next base: position 188 of record JAATFN010000175.1, read on the forward strand.
CCAGTTACTGACACTCACCCAAGGACGTGAATCAGATCCGTTTGACCGCTCGATTGACTTACAAATCAGTCGCTTGCGCCAAAAAATGGGCGATGATGCGCGCACACCCCAGATTATTAAAACCGTGCGCAATGAAGGCTATGTGCTAGCGACAACAGTGACATCGGATGCACCCGGATCATGAGAGATATGTTCAGTAGCATTGCCAACCGTATTTTTTTGATCCTGATTGCCGGGATTATATTGGCAATGACAGTCACGACCTGGCTGGCCTCGACCAGACACGACGACTCGATGCGCGAACTACGGTTTCAGCACGTCGTTGATCGTATAGATCAAATTGTCGTGGCATTAGATGATGTCACGCCTGATGAAAGAACAACCATTTTGCATGCGGCGGAAAATTTTGGTTTCACCGCACAAGTTGTTCCTGAAATGCCGGATGTCACTACATCAGCCAAAAATGAAACACTGGCTACAATGCTAAAAGAGCGCATTGGTTATGATCGCAAAATTGCCATTCAGCGCGAAACAGACTGTATCCCGTTACATCCCCAACACCAAAAAACGGCAGCCAACAGTATGAACAGTTGTCGTATTACTTATGTTTCCCTGCAAGACGATACCATTTTACGTTTACAACTCTATTTTCCTAAACCGCCCGAAACATTTCGTCCTGAGGGAGGCGGTATTCTGCCACCCGGTAGCATCCCTTACGCAATCTTGTTTTTGGCATTAATCGGTTTACTCGCGTATGTGGTCTCTAAAATAGCCGCACGTCCAATCGGCCAGCTAGCACACGCTGCAAGCCAGTTGGGACAAGACATTGACCACCCGCCTCTAAAAGAAACAGGCCCGCGTGAAATCCGTCTGGCAGCCAAAGCATTCAATGCAATGCAAGCGTTAATCCGACGCCAGATTCAACATCGCACCCACATGTTGGCCGCCATCACCCATGATTTACAAACACCATTGACACGCCTACGCTTGCGTCTGGAAAAAGTACAAGATCAGGAATTGCAAACCAAGCTGCTGGGGGACCTGTCGGTCATGCAAAGTATGGTGCGAGAAGGGCTGGACTTGGCACGCAGTATGGATTCTGCAGAAAAAATGCAACGCCTGGATATTGACTCGTTATTGGATAGTTTGTGTGCCGATGCAGTCGATGCCGGCCAGCAGGTGACCTTAACTGGACAAACCCATGCCTTTGTCCAAGCACAACCAGGTGCACTGCGTCGTTGTATCACCAACCTGTTGGACAATGCGATCAAATACGGACACACCGCTTCTGTTACTGCTGCCCGCGACCAGGAACATATTGTGATCCAGATTAATGATGACGGTCCGGGTATTGCCGCAGAAGAACTCGAACGTGTATTTGATCCGTTTTATCGACTGGAAACATCCCGCTCAAGAGACACAGGTGGTACCGGCCTGGGACTGACGATTGCCCGCAATATCGCAGCAAAACATGGTGGTCGACTACAATTGACTAACCGCCCGGAAGGCGGTTTGACTGCTACATTGACCTTGCCGGTGAGTGTTGCTACCGGCAAGCATCAATAAAGAAACGTACCCGGCATTAATCCGGGTGCGTCATATCCTGCGGTTTGACCCATTCGACAAACTGCTCTTCGGTCACATAACCCAGTTGCAATGCAGCCTGCTTTAATGTCAGGCCTTGCTTGTGGGCAAGTTTGGCAATTTCTGCCGACTTGTCATAACCGATATGCGGTGCCAATGCGGTCACCAGCATCAACGAACGTTCCATCAAATCGGCAATTCTGTCCGTGTTGGCTTCAATGCCTTTAACACAATGTGCTTCAAAGCTTTGCATACCATCTGCCAGCAAACGCACGCTTTGCAAGAAATTGTGGATAATCAAAGGCTTGAACACATTCAATTCGAAGTTGCCTGCAGCACCACCGAAATTAATCGCCACATCGTTACCGAATACTTGTGCGCACAACATGGTCAAGGCTTCACATTGTGTCGGATTGACTTTACCAGGCATAATCGAGCTACCCGGTTCATTTTCCGGAATACTGATTTCACCCAGACCGGAACGTGGGCCTGATGCCAGCCAGCGTACATCATTGGCTATTTTCATCAAAGCTGCAGCCAGTGTTTTTAAAGCACCATGTGCAGACACTAAGGCATCATGGGAAGCCAAGGCCGCAAACTTGTTTGGTGCAGAAGTAAACGGCAAGCCATAATGCTCGGCTAATTCTGCTGCTACACGCGTACCAAACTCGGGATGAGTATTTAATCCTGTACCAACTGCTGTACCACCAACAGCTAATTCACCAACGGCATTCAAGGTGCTGACAATGGCCATTTCCGCATGCGAGAGTTGTGCCACATACCCCGAGAACTCTTGGCCCAGAGTTAACGGTGTCGCATCTTGCAAATGGGTACGGCCGATTTTGACAATGTCTTTAAAGGCCGTGGACTTTGCTTCCAATGTCGTGCGTAACTGGTGTAATGCAGGCAACAAATGGGCACCAATAGCAACCAATGCTGCTACGTGCATCCCTGTGGGGAAAATATCATTGGATGACTGGCCGTTATTGACGTCATCATTCGGATGCACCAAGCGGTCTTTCCCGCGGGTACCGCCCAGAATTTCCGAAGCACGATTCGCCAGTACTTCGTTCACATTCATGTTACTTTGTGTACCAGACCCCGTTTGCCAAACCGATAACGGAAATTCACCTGCATGCTTGCCGTCAATGACTTCATCGGCAGCGGTGATAATCGCATCAGCCTTTTTAGCATCGAGTTTCCCCAATGTTTTGTTAACATTGGCGCACGCCCGTTTAACTGCAGCCAGCGCCGTCACCAGCTCGACTGGCATACGCTCCGTCGAAATATGGAAATAAGTTAATGAGCGCTGTGTTTGTGCGCCCCAAAGCTTATCACTGGGCACATCAATCGGACCAAAGGTATCGCGCTCTACGCGGTATTTCATGTGTAATCTCCTCTTTGAACAATGCAGCAAATAACTGCCTGGCGAATCTGTTCGTGTTCATCGTAAAAAACACCACAGATATGGCTGGGGAATTTAAGGCTTGCCTGCATCCTTATCAGGCAAGATACAAGCATCAATCATCTGCAAATGGTTGTCTTTCGCGAAATTCACCACAAAATGGTATGCCAGAGGCTCCAAGTCGCGCAATGCGCCATTAACCACAACAGAGCGTACACCATTGATTAATGTCGGGAATACGTAAGGAGAATACTGCAGATGAGCATGGCGCCCGGCAGTACCTGCCGGACGAAAACGTGACATAACACCACAGAGTCGTTCGGCCCAGTCACTTGGGCGGAACTGTTTACCATCCAGGGTTAGTCCCATAATGATAAATTCTTGCTCTGGCGTTTTAATAATTTCTACGGGATCGGTCATGCGTGCAATTCGTTGTTGCTACAGAAATAACCCTTGCCCTGTTTGGGCTAAGGGTCATCACCTTTAACCCCGAGTATTATATCTTATATAAGACCAGTAAAAAACTGGTCTGATCAAATTTATGACAAAGCGCCTGCCCATTTACCGGCAGAAAGTATTAACAGCAGAATCATCCACAGCAGTAACGCACGCCATACCAAACCTACTGTGCTTTGCAATACACGCGGACTAGGATCATCCCCAGGCAAAGCGTCTTCTTCATCGTCGTCGACCGCATGCACGGTTGCGGCATCAACGGGCAATACCCTGTCGACAATTTCGACAGGTGCGCCTAAACGCACACCCATTGCCCCACCACCGGCAGCAAGAATGATACCAACTGTCTGGTCTTTCCAGCGATGTGCAAAATTGCGCCATGCGTAAATCGCATCCTCAAAGTTACCGACAACGGCAAATGCAATCGCAGTCATGCGCGATGGCAACCAGTCAATCCAAAAAAAAGCACGTTTGGCAAAGTTGCCGAAATCTTCATTTTCCAGATGTTTCGGCTCATTCCAGGTTTGTGCCAGACATTCGGATACACGATACATCACTGCACACGCAGGGCCCAAAGGCAACAAGAACCAAAAGAATACCCCGAACACATTGCGGTGCGTCGTAATCAATGCGCGCTCGACAGCAATACGCGAAATCTCGCTTGCGTCCATACCTGCTGTATCTTTTTTAATCCACTCGCCAAGTATGGAGCGCGCAGTCACTTCATCGCCGGAATTCAATGCGAGCTGAATGGAATTGTAATAGTGACTGTAATGGCGGAAACCCAGTGTCAGATAGACAACAAGCACATTCCAGATAAAAGCCAGTAAAGGGTTCATCGAAATACATAACCAGTACACCAATGCGACAGGAATTGTCAGCGAAACCACCACCACAAACCACGCAAATCTGCCATGGTCTTTATGACCTGCATTGAATAACCGCTCGATACGTGTCGCATAGTTTCGTACCCATGCATACAACGCATTGTCAGCACGTAATGGTCTTAATTGCTCAATTAACAACGCAAAAAGGATGGAAAAAAATGTCATTAGTTCGCCTTTTTCTATGTCTCTTTAATCATTTCAATATACTGCACTTCTGTAAAGTAATCACAGAGATGATACATCGACATTATGCTTTAATGATGCGTATATTCGCATACTGAGCCTAATTTCTTGCAGATAAATAACGATTGAGTCGCTTATTTACCTCAATAAACACAATGCGTGCCACCTAGACTCATCATAAAACAGGTTGATAGTACTTGGGGGCACATTTTTATTCTCATACACGTAAGAAGTGATACAGATTTCGTAACATGCCTGCAGTCGCTCCCCAGATAAAAAAACGCTCATATGGCATCGCATACACGAGTTTTTGTTCCATTCCGGCAGGCAGCACCATCAAACGACGCTGATGATGCATACCATTCATCAAGAATGTCAACGGCACCTCGAAGATTTCTGCTACCTCACCGGGGTCAGGCTGACTATGAAATGGCGGATGAATCAAGCCGACTACAGGTGTCACCCGATACCCCGTAGCAGTAAAATATTCCGGCAATGCGCCCAGTACATCGACATATTGGCGTGATAAACCAATCTCTTCTTCTGTCTCGCGCAATGCGGTATCAGTGAGCGTTGCATCAATACTTTCTGCTGCGCCACCGGGAAAGCTGATTTGACCGGCATGGTTGCGTAAAGTACTTGTGCGCAACGTTAACAATAGGGTTGGCCCCTGGGGGTGCATAACAATCGGCATCAAAACCGCAGCACGACGTTCAGGTATTGTCTTTATGCGAGGATCGATAATGTTTTCCGGGGTCCACTCAGGTGGATTGGCAAAGCGCGTACGTAACCATTCTTCACGTAATCGCGCTGGAGACACTGGTGCCTCTCCGGCAATCGAATCCAAAGGAAATGTATGAGGATCAAAAGAAAGACGTGTCAAAGCATTCCTCCATAGTCAACACCAACATATGTGAATTCTGAACCAATGCTGTGTACGTCAGACATATTGCCGAATGACACTATTGTAAATCGGTTTATACAATAAAAAAAAGAGGGACATCCAGGATGCCCCTCTTTCATATTTACCATGAGCAAAATTATGCTTCTGCTGTCTTCACAACACGACGGCTAGGCAATTTTTCTTTAATACGTGCAGACTTACCGGAACGCTCACGCAGATAGTACAGTTTTGCACGGCGAACATCACCACGACGCTTGACTTCGATGTTGGCAATCAATGGGGAGTACAACTGGAATGTACGCTCTACACCTTCACCGGAAGAAATCTTGCGAACGATGAAGTTCGAGTTCAAACCACGGTTACGACGTGAAATAACAATACCTTCATATGCCTGGGCACGTTTACGTGTACCTTCAACAACGTTGACGCTAATGACAACTGTGTCACCAGGCCCGAAGTCAGGGATATTTTTTGCGAGACGTTGAATCTCTTCTTGCTCTAATTGCTGGATCAGATCCATTTTTTACTCCAAAAACCATCTTGCCGGCGTATATTCGGTAAAACTGCTACCCGGTAGAGGATGGGGTTAATCAACAAACACCATCATGGTATTTGTACGTTACGACAACTACAAATCTGCTAAAAACATTTCATCGGCCTTTGTCAGCAACCTGGCCTGTCTTGCTTTCACAATCAGGTCGGGACGCTTTTTAGCCGTCGCTTCCAATGCCTTGTGACGACGCCACTTAACAATCTGTGCGTGATGACCGCCCAACAACACTGCCGGCACCGCTTGTCCCTCGTATTGCTCGGGACGCGTGTAATGCGGGCAATCCAGCAAGCCATTGACAAAGCTGTCTTCCACGGCAGAAGCATCATCATGCAATACACCAGGCAACTGCCTGATCACCGCATCCATCAATGCCATCGCCGGCAATTCACCACCGGACAACACAAAGTCGCCCAAACTGATTTCTTCATCAACGCTATTGTCCAGCAAACGCTGGTCAATCGCCTCGTAGCGACCACACAACAACACCACACCAGGCTCATCTGCCAATGCCATCACACGTTGATGCGTTAATGGCGCGCCTTGCGGCGACAAATAAATAACCCGGGAAGATGTCGTACCTAACGCGACTTGTCGCGCTTTGGCTGCATCAATCGAAGCTTGCAAGGGCTTCGCCATCATCACCATACCGGGACCACCGCCATAAGGGCGATCATCAACAGTACGATGATTGTCTGTTGTGAAATCACGTGGATTCCACAAAGCCAATTCACATTTACCCTGCTCGAATGCCCGTCGGGTGACTCCCGACTGCGTCAGCGCAGTAAACATCTCCGGAAAAAGCGTGATGACATCAAATTGCATCGCGTTCCTTCCTTTATGTATCAATGCACAACCGATAGACCAGAATCAGTAATCCAGACCCCAGTCGACAACAATTTTTTTGTCACTTTGCGACACGGATTTGACGAATTGATCGACAAACGGAATCAACATCTCGGCCACAGGTGCGTTGACCTCGACTGAAACAGGCTCGACCCGTAAAATCGGGTGTGCGCCATTATCCATCATGTCAGCAACAGTACCAATTGTCTGGCCGTCCAGATTTTCCACTGTCAGGCCGATTAAATCGACCCAGTAGAATTCATTATCCGGCAATGCCGGAAAACGACTCCTGGAGACCTGTACAACCGCCCCTTTCAGGTTTTCTGCTGCATTTCTGTCTGCAACACCGACCAGTCGCGCAACCACATCACCACTATGACCTTTTGACTGCATCACGTCGATGTCACGCAACTCAGGCTTATCCAGCCACCAGGTTTTTACACCCAGCAAGGCATCAGCATCAGAAGAGTAAGGTTTAACCCGTACCCAACCTTGTACGCCATATGCACCTGCAATGTACCCGACAATCACCAGATCATCAGGCGCTGCTACACTAGACGCTAATGATGGCATCAGTGTTTACCAGCCGCGCGCAACTTAAGCGGACTTCTTGGCAGCTTCTGCAACCAGACGTGCAACTGCTGGCGACAATTGTGCGCCTACGCCTTGCCAGTGAGCCAGACGATCCTGAGCAATACGGAAGCTTTCAGCTGTCGCTACTGCCAATGGATTGTAAAAGCCTAAACGTTCGATGAAACGACCATCGCGACGGCTACGTGAATCAGTAGCAACGATATTGAAAAATGGGCGCTTCTTAGCACCACCACGAGTTAAACGAATAACGACCATAAGGATATAGTTCCAAAAAGTGTTCGAACACAGAAAAACCATGGATTATAGAGCAAATATAGCAAACCCCGCAACATACATCTGCGCCGCCTCCAGAACCGGGCAATTCTACCCGTCCAGTACATATTTGCCAATGGTTGTCGCGCTAGCCGAAACCGTTATACTGTCTTAGCCCAGCCGCCTTTGGCCGGATCAGCGAACGTCCCCGGAATTTTGCATCCAAAACAACATCCAGCCCATGACGACACATAAAAACAAGACATTCGCCACTTTTCTTGCTTTTTCCCTAGGTAGTGCCGGTATCCATCGCTTTTATCTGTATGGCAATAAAGACCCGTTTGCCTGGCTCTATCTTGCCAGTATTCCTGTCACACTTGTCGCCATTGGCGTTGGCAACCGTTATAACCCCCTGTTTATGGCAACCCCCTGGGTCATTGCCATACTGGCATCCCAGCTCGAAGCGTTCACACTGGGCTTGAAAGACGACCGCAAATGGGATGCGCTCCACAACCCGAATTCAGGTAAAACATCCCATAGCCACTGGATCATCGCAGTGATTTTGTGCGTCAACCTGATGGTTGTTTTCACTATTCTTATTGCTTTTATGGCACGCGCGTCCGATCTGGTACTAACAGGTGGCGCATTCGGTTAACACCCGGCTACAACACGCCCGCATGACCATGCGTGCGTGTCCATCCCCATTAAACCGTGTTAGAACTGGCTTTCAGCCAGTGCCAGCGTCGCAGTACTTCCTTCGACAATCGCACTACGCAAGCCCTGTGCTTGTGTCAGGTAGTGCTCTGCAAAAAAACGGGCAGTGACAATCTTTGCTTCATAGAATGACTTATCACCTGCACCTGTACCAATTTTTTGCTGTGCAGCCAAGGCAGCGCGCCCCATCTGCCAACCACCTAATACAATACCAGCCAACTTCAGATACAACACACTACCGGCAAACACACCCTTGATATCACCCTTTGTCTGCGACAATACATACTGCACCACAGCTTCCAACTGATTAGCACCTTCAGATAAACGCTCACCGATGACATTCAAATCGGTCGAACCTGACAATGCCGTGGCTGTCGCACGCACTTGCTCGATAATCCTGGCCACAACAGCACCGCCATCTTTCAGTGTTTTACGGCCCACCAGATCATTGGCCTGAATAGCTGTCGTACCTTCATAAATGGCAAGAATACGGGCATCACGATAGTGCTGTGCGGCACCTGTTTCCTCAATAAACCCCATCCCGCCATGCACCTGCACACCATCAGAGGCCACATCAATCGACATCTCGGTCGACCAGCCTTTCACAATCGGCACCAGATATTCGTAAAACGATTGACTGGCTTGACGCACCGATGCATCGGCATGGTGATGCGCCGCGTCAATTGCGGATGCGGCAACATAGGCCAACGCACGTGCTGCTTCAATACGGGCTTTCATTCCCATCAAAAGACGTCTCACATCGGGATGGTGAATAATTGTTACAGCCCCTGTTGAGCCTGACAAATCCCTGGACTGCACCCGCTCCTTGGCATAGGACAATGCTTGTTGATAGGCACGTTCGGCCACACTCAAACCCTGCACCCCGACCCCAAACCGGGCGGCATTCATCATGATGAACATGTATTCCAAGCCGCGGTTTTCTTCACCGACCAAGGTGCCGATAGCACCACCATTGTCACCAAACTGCAACACTGCTGTAGGACTGGCTTTAATCCCCAGTTTGTGCTCGATCGACACACACTGGACATCATTGCGCTCACCCAACGTCCCGTCTTCATTGACCAGAAATTTGGGAACAACAAACAAGGAAATCCCTTTAACGCCGTCGGGGGCCGTCGGCGTACGGGCCAAGACCAGATGCACGATATTTTCTGCCATATCGTGTTCGCCATAGGTGATGAAGATTTTTGTACCAAAAATCTTATAGGTACCATCACCAACAGGCACAGCACGGGTACGCACCAATGCCAGATCCGAACCTGCCTGTGGCTCGGTCAGATTCATGGTGCCCGTCCATTTACCGGCAATGAGATTGGACAGATAGATTTTCTTTTGCAGATCGGAGCCGGCCGTTAGCAATGCTTCGATAGCACCATCTGTCAATAATGGACACAATGCAAATGACAGATTGGCCGAATTCAGCATTTCAATACACGGCGTGGCGACAAATTTTGGTAACCCCTGCCCGCCAAACGCGATCGGATGCTGAATTCCTTGCCAGCCTGCATCACAAAACTGCGTAAATGCTTTTTTAAATCCATGGCTCATGGTGACAACACCATCCGCCCAAAAACTCGGCTCCGTGTCGCCTGAATGATTTAACGGTGCAATCACTTCCGAACAGAATTTGGCGTTTTCTTCAGGAATGGCCTCGAGTTCCCGGAAACGTTGACGGCGGCGCGCGAAGTCCCGCTGCTGACCCGCGTCCCGCGACAGCACCGCGCGGGCGTTGATGTCAATGCCCTCGACATCGCGGGTCTGAAGCCATTGGCCCGTGAAGTTTTGGACCAAC
>JAATFN010000302.1 GCA_015655165.1 Betaproteobacteria bacterium
AGAACTCGTGCGGATAGCGCAACAAAATATCTTCTGTCAAACCGACTTCGACCAAAGACTGAACAATTGCTTCACGTCGCGCTTCACCACTTAACTGTGGTTGATGCAAAGCGAGTCCTTCGCCGACAATTTGCTCGATCGTTCTTCTGGGCGACAGGGAAGCAAACGGATCCTGAAACACCACTTGCATCCCTGAACGCAAAGGACGAATTTGTGACAACGACATCGTACTCAGAATATGCTTGTTAAAGCTAATCGTACCACTGACAGACGCTTGAGACAGTCTTAACAAAGCCATACCAAGGGTAGATTTACCCGAACCGGATTCTCCGACAATGCCTAATGTCTCACCTTGATGTAAACGAATATTGGCATCTTCTACCGCAACAAATTTATCCTTTTTAAACAGGCTTTTTGTCATCAAGAACGTACAACGTACATGCTCTGCGGACAATAAAACAGATGCATTCGCAGCTATAGCATGTGGTGTACCTTCGGGGCAACTTGACAAGAGTTTTTGTGTATAGGGTGCTTTGGGTTGTGCAAACAATGTCTTGGTATCGGCACACTCGATCAGATGCCCTTTTTCCATGACGGCAACACGGTCGGCAAAATGGCGCACCATATTCAAATCATGCGAAATCATGAGAACTGCCATATTCTCTTCGCGTTGCAACTGATTCAATAATGCAAGAATTTGTACTTGTACCGTCACATCCAACGCAGTCGTCGGTTCATCGGCAATGAGTAACTTCGGCTCACATGCCAGTGCCATCGCAATCATCGCCCGCTGCCTTTGTCCGCCTGACAATTCGTGCGGATAGGATAAAGCACGCCTTGCAGGCTCGGCAATACCTGTTCTATCGAGCAATTGTACTGCACGTAACGCTGCGGCTTTGGTGCTTAATCCTTGATGCAACGTTAATACTTCTGCGATTTGGTTTCCAATGGTAAATAACGGATTTAATGCCGTCATCGGTTCCTGGAAAATCATCGCTACATCGTTACCCCGCAATCGCTGTAATTGGGCGGGTGATTTGGTCAATACATTGTCATCATTGAATAAAACCTTGCCACTATAACGTGCATCTTGATTCAGGTTTAACGCCGCTAGTGCAGTGACGGTTTTACCGGAACCGGACTCCCCGACCAACGCAAATTTCTCGCCTGGTGCAATGGTAAAACTGACGTCATTGACTACCTGACTACTGCCAAAATAAACAGACAGATTCTGTACAGATAACAAACTCATGACTTCCTCCGTACATCCAGGGCATTACGTAAGGCGTCACCGATATTCGTTAGCAGCAGCAATGTGACTGTCAATACCAGAAATGTCGATAAGGCAATCCACCATGCATCCATATTACTTTTGCCTTGTGCCAACAGTTCACCCAGACTCGGCGTAGATGGAGGCACACCCAATCCAAGAAAGTCCAGACTGGTGAGTGCTAAAATCGACGCACTCATCCGAAATGGCAAAAATGTCACCACAGATGTCAGGCTGTTGGGCAATACATGGCGCCAGATGATTTGTCCGTTGGAAAGTCCCAAAGCCCTTGCTGCCTGTACATACTCGAGATTGCGATTACGCAAAAAGTCGGCACGGACATAGTCGGATAAGCCCATCCAGCCAAACAGCGATAAAAGTAGCAACAACAATCCCAGGCTCGGCTCGAAAATCGACGAGAAAATAATCAGCAAATACAGCTCCGGCATCGCCCCCCAGATTTCCATAAAGCGCTGGAACATCAAATCGGTACGCCCTGCAAAATAACCTTGAATGGCACCAGACACCAACCCCAGGAAAATACCGACAATGGTTAACGCCAATCCAAATAAAATAGACACACGAAAACCATATAACAGACGTGCAAATACATCACGTCCCCGATCATCGGTACCTAGCCAGTTTTGTGCTGAAGGTGGTGCCGGATTGGGCACAGGTGCAAAATAATTCAATGTATTAAAACTATATCGGCTTGGCGGATAAATAGCCCAGTTACCGGGTCTGTCAAATTGTTCACTGATGAACGGATCATGATAATCAGCAGGGGTTTCAAAGTCCCCTCCGAAATCTGTTTCCGGATAATCGACGATCAACGGAAACACTAACCTTCCATCATAACGTGCAATCAGTGGTTTATCGTTCGCAACGAGTTCGGCAAACAAACTGATGACAAACAAGACAGAAAAAAGAATGAGACTCCAATAACCACGTCTGTTTTGTTTAAAACGTAACCAGAGTCGTCGTCCTGGCGAAATGGAGGCAATAGTAGAATTCATTTGGCCAGACTTTCAAATTGGACACGTGGATCAACCCAGACATAACACAGGTCCCCAAGCAATTTGACGACTAAACCAATCAACGTAAATAGATAGAGTGTCCCCATCACTACCGGATAATCACGACGAATCACCGATTCATACGATAGCAAACCCAGACCATCGAGTGAAAACAACGTCTCGATTAACAAACTGCCTGCAAAGAATGCTCCAATAAACGCTGCCGGAAAACCTGTGACCAGCGGAATCAAGGCATTGCGAAATACATGTTTATAGAGAACGGTATTTTCGCTTAATCCTTTTGCCCGTGCCGTTAACACATACTGCTTGCGGATTTCTTCCAGAAATGTATTTTTAGTCAGCATTGTCATCACAGCAAAGGAGCCTGCTACCGATGCAATGACAGGTAGTGTGATATGCCACAAATAATCTGTTACCTTGCCCACAGTAGATAACGTTTCCCAGTCATCCGACACAATACCGCGTAATGGAAACCATTGTAAAAAACTGCCACCACCAAAGAGCACCAGCAACAGAACGCCAAGGACAAATCCTGGAATGGAGTAACCGACCAGCACAATCGTACTGGTCACCGAATCAAACCTGCTACCTTCACGTACAGCTTTCATTATCCCTAATGGTATCGAGATCAGATACGTCAAAAAGAATGTCCATAATCCCAATGTAATTGATACAGGTAATTTGGATTTCACCAGCTCCCATACATCGGCATGATGGTAAAAACTTTGCCCCAGATCAAACCGGAGAAACCCTTTTAACATGTTCCAGAAACGCTCTATAGGTGGTTTATCAAAGCCATATAGCGCCTTGATTTCAGCTAACTGTTCCGGATCCACACCATGCCCGCCTCGATATTGGGAAGCCCCTCCACCTGATGCTTCACCACCACCGCCTACGGCTTTCATTTCGATCAATGCTTGTTCGACCGGTCCACCTGGCACAAACTGAATGACAGCAAAGGTAATGGCAATCACACCAAACAACGTGGGCAACATCAAAAAAAGCCGTTTGATAATATAAGACCAGATATTCATGAAGGTGCCTTCTCCCACCACGTGGAAATCACATATGGATCTGCTTGATAATACAAGGGGATCACATCGGGAATCCCGAAGCGATTACGATAGGCCACACGGTGCGTTGCCGAAAACCAGTGTGGTATGACAATGTACTTGTTCAATAGCACACGATCCAGTGCCCTGGCAGCACCAACCAACTTGTCCCATTGATTGGCCGAAATGATTTGTGCAATAATCTTGTCGACCAAAGGATCTTTCAGTCCCCAGATGTTACTTGATCCGTTTGTATCGGCAGCGGCAGAACCATACATATCGAGTAACTCGTTACCTGGAATACTGCTATCGGAGAACCGCATGCTTGTCATATCATAATCGAACGTATCCATACGCTGTGCAACCAGAGCATAGTCCGCACTACGTTGTGTGACATGAATACCCAGTTTTTCCAAATTACGGATATAGACACTAATGACGCGTGACATCGATGACTGATCGTCTAAAATCTCGAAGGAGAATATTGTTCCCTTGGCATTACGTAATGCGCCATCACGATATTCCCAACCCGCTTCCTTGAATAATGCACGGGCTTTTAATAAATTGCCGCGTAATGAGTCAGGCGCCGTTGTGACCGGTTGTACAGGCGC
>JAATFN010000274.1 GCA_015655165.1 Betaproteobacteria bacterium
AAGGTGCTTTTACGTATTTTGGTGACAACTTCCTCGCACTGTTCCAGCATGATCAATACTTGCTTGGTGTCTTCTAACGGGGCATCAACATCATCCATACGCTGCACATAGCTGTCGAGATAACGATGCAGTTCTGCATTTTGCATCAGGAACGGGGATTCGAATGCCTTGATATCGCTGTATATGCGTATTAATTCTGGTTCGATTCCGATGGCGCTGATACGGTAAGACAGGATCTGGGCTGCCTGCAGCAGTTCGGTGACAGTTTTTCGGGTAGATTGTGCTTCAGCCTGTATATCGTGATGTGCCGCTTTCAGTGTTATAAAGAGGGTGTGCCAGTCTTCAATAGGGACACTGTGTATCCAGATGTAGTCGTCGTTGTAGGGTAGTATGTGTTCAATGGTGTCGGGTAAGTAACGCTCATCCAGTGCAGGCGGCAGCAAGCGATACATCAAGCGACGATAGAGTTCGGTAAAGAAGCCGTCATTTGATAAAATGCCGACGTCGGTATAGAGGCTAGTCTGACGTCTCGTCGAGAGTAGGGTAATGAGATAGTGCCGTAAAGCAGCAGCATGTTCGGGGTATGTGCGCAGTAACTGGATTAATTGGCGTACCTTTGTTGCTGAATAGTCTTCAGGACTGTTTTTTTTGGGGCGTAATGTATCGACTAAGGCAGCAAGCAGATCTGACTCTGTATTGTTTTGCACTGCGGTAATCTGTTCCAGAATGAAGAGCATGGCTGTGTAAAAAAAGTGCGAGGCAATTAGTGTAAAGTATATCTATTACTAGTTAGTATTAAATGTATGAATAAACAATATTTCGGCCAGAATTAAAGTAAACAGATAGTGTGCCGTTATAAGTAGAGTCAACATACGGAGGACGCTATGGATGTATCCGGAGCCGTGAGCACTGCAACTAGTCTTGCAACAGCGCAAAATAGTGACGCATTGAATGTTGCTATGCTGAAAAAAGCATTAGATATGCAAGCAGTTATGGCTGCAAGCCTGATAGAAGCATTGCCAGCCTTACCATCGAACCCCAATATTGGCCGCACAATTAATACCATTGCATAGATTTTTTAATCTATAGACCATATTGGCAACAGATTCCTGTTGTCAATATGGGGTAATAAGCTGTCACCAGCAGTTTCCCGTTATCACCCCATTTGGCTTTGGTGTACCATGCTGTTGACGTCATTTTGACGTCTAACAAGGCATAATCGTTCGCCTATTGCGAAGCGTACTATGTATTTCATCAAAGTAATAGGTAGCCAAAACAATGAAAACAATCAGATCCCTTGCAAAAGCATTGGAAACCGGTAAGACAACCAGTGTGCAGTTAGTTGAAGAAGCCTTGTCTCGTATTGGTGCACATCAGGTTGAAGGTGGCGCCGCTTACATATCGGTCAACGCACAGCAAGCGTTAGCCGCAGCACATGCCAATGATGCAGCCCGTGCTGCCGGTTATGTGCCATCGTTATTGTCGGGTTTACCCGTCTCGATTAAAGATTTGTTCGATGTGAAAGGTGAAGTCTCGGCTGCTGGATCGAAAGTACTCGCGTCTGAAAAAGCTGCCAGAGCCGATGCGGTGGCTGTTGCCAGACTACGTAATGCCGGTGCGATTTTGTTGGGACGCACGAATATGAGTGAATTTGCATTTTCCGGGCTAGGCTTGAATCCCCATTATGGCAACCCCTTAAATCCGGTTGATTCCACACGTGTATCAGGTGGTTCGACATCAGGCGGTGCAGTGAGTGTGGCAAAAAACATGGCTGTAATGGCCTTGGGTACTGATACGGGGGGCTCTATTCGTATACCATCGGCCTTTTGTGGGTTAACTGGTTTTAAGCCAACGGCAAAGCGCATACCGTTAACAGGTACGATTCCGCTGTCAAGAACACTGGATTCGATTGGACCACTGGCAAATAGCGTTGATTGTTGTGCAATCACAGATGCGGTTTTGTCGGGGGATGTGGCAGAAGACGGCATTGTCCTGCCATTAGCAGGGATGCGCTTTGGTGTTACCGAGGATTTTGTTGGTGACAATGTTGATCATGCCGTTAAAAAAGCCTTTGAAGCAGCATTGGCGTTACTTGAGAAAGCCGGTGCGATTGTGACACGTTTTGCCTTTCCGGAATTGAAAGAGTTGCCGGTGATTAATGCTGGAGGCGGTTTTTCCGCAGCCGAGTCATGGGCGTGGCACCGCCAACTGCTGGAAGCTTTTTCCGGTCAGTATGACCCACGCGTTGCAGCAAGAATCAAGCGTGGCAGTGCACAAAGTGCGGCGGACTATATCGACTTGCAGGATGCACGCCGTCATTTGATGACGCAGGCAAAATTGCGGTTAATGCCATTTGACGCATGGCTGATGCCCACTGTTGCTGTCGTTGCTCCTGAAGTGTCGGCCTTAGCACAAGACGAGGAACATTTTTTTGCAGTCAACGGGCTGGTATTGCGTAATGCCAGTGTCATTAATTTTCTGGATGGGTGTGCGTTGAATTTACCTTGTCCAGTAGGTAGCGGTTTGCCGGTTGGCTTGTCTATTTGCGGTCAACATGCCCAGGATGCCCGTATTTTGCAAATCGGACGTGCAGTTGAGGCTGTTTTACAGTAAAACAGCCCGTAATTGGTATAATTTTGATTTGAAATTCGCAATTTCTGGCCAAGAATGTTCCTTGTTTTGGCCCAATTGCAAATTTTCCGTATAAAATAGCGGACTTTAATAAGCGTGGCTGGGTAGGGCAATCCACTTGGTCGCACCTCTGAATTATTCATATTTGGACGAACCACATGTCAACAGCAGTCGAAACATTGAGCAAACTTGAGCGTCGTATTACCTTGACTCTTCCGCGTGAAGAAATTCAGGCAGAAGTTGAAAAGCGTCTGAAGATACAGGCCCGTAAAGCGAAGGCGCCTGGTTTCCGTCCAGGTAAAGTGCCAATGAAAATGGTTGCGGCACAATATGGTTATCAGATCGAGACTGAAGTCTTGAATGACCAAATTGGCCGTGTATTTAACGATGTCGCCATCAAAAATGATTTGCGCGTTGCAGGTTTCCCGAAGGTTGAACCAAAAGAAGGTGCGGCTGAAGGTGCACTGGAATTCAACGCAACATTCGAAGTGTATCCGGAAGTCGTTGTTGGTGAATTGGCTGGTGCCGAAGTTGAAAAAACGACGGCAGCAGTTGCCGAAGCCGAAGTTGAAAAAACGATCGATATTTTACGCAAACAGCGCGTGCACTTCCATGTCAAAGGTGAGCACGGCGCGCACGGTGATGGCGGTGCAGATCAGACAGCACAAAACGGTGACCGCGCGACTGTTGACTTTATCGGCAAGATCGATGGTGTTGAATTTGCTGGTGGTAAAGCAGACGACTATCCGTTCGTATTGGGTGAAGGCCGCATGTTAGCTGAATTTGAAGCAGCAACAATCGGTTTGAAAGTGGGCGAGTCCAAGACTTTTCCGCTGTCTTTCCCGGAAGATTATCATGGTAAAGACGTTGCCGGTAAAACTGCCGAATTCACCATTACGCTGAAAAAACTGGAATGGGCGCATTTGCCTGAAGTCGATGCTGAATTTGCTAAAACATTAGGCATTGAAGACGGCGATCTGACGAAAATGCGTGAAGATATCAAGAAAAACCTCGAACGTGAAGTCAATGCACGTGCCAAAGCAAAAACGAAAGATAGCGTGATGGAAGCGCTGATCAAAGTCAGTTACTTGGAAGTTCCTAAGGTATTGATCGAGCAAGATGTCGAGCGTTTATCGGAAATGGCACGCCAGGACATGGCACAACGCGGTATGGATGTAAAAACGATGCCATTGCCCAAAGAGTTGTTCACAGCACAAGCAGAGCGCCGTGTACGTTTGGGCCTGATTTTGTCTGATCTGGTCAAAGCGAACAAACTGGAAGCCACTGATGAACAAGTCAAAGCACAAATCGAAGAATTCGCTCAAAGCTATGAAGATCCGCAACAAGTATTGAAGTTCTACTTCAGTGACCGCAGCCGTCTGGCAGAAGTCGAAGCACTGGTGTTGGAAGACAATGTTGTTAATTATGTGTTGGGAAAATCGAAAGTAACAGAGAAATCCGTTTCTTTTGATGAGTTAATGGGTAATCAACAGCAAGCATAATCTGTTTGTGGCATCATACTCATTAACATAGAACGCACAAGGAAAAACCATGACAAGTCTGATTAGACATTCTGCGCTGGATACTGACATGCTCGGTTTAGTACCGATGGTTGTAGAGCAAAGCGGCCGCGGAGAACGTGCATTTGATATATATTCACGCTTGTTGAAAGACCGTATCATCTTTCTGGTCGGACCGGTGAATGATGCTTCTGCTAATCTGATCGTAGCCCAACTGTTGTTTTTGGAGAGTGAAAATCCCGATAAGGACATTTCGCTCTACATCAATTCTCCAGGTGGTTCTGTTTCAGCCGGCATGGCAATTTTCGATACAATGCGCTTCATCAAGCCGGAAGTATCGACATTGTGCACCGGTTTGGAAGCATCGATGGGCGCCTTTCTTTTGGCAGCAGGCGCCAAAGGTAAGCGCTTTTCGTTGCCGAACTCCCGTATCATGATTCACCAGCCGTTGGGTGGTGCCCAAGGTCAGGCATCTGATATTGAGATTCAAGCACGAGAAATTCTGTATTTGCGCGAGCGTTTGAATGCGATTCTGGCTGAAAATACCGGTCGTTCGATCGAACAAATCAGCAAGGATACCGATCGTGACAATTTCATGTCAGCTGATGCTGCTGCTGAATATGGTCTGATTGACCAGGTTATGACTAAGCGCGTTTAAAAGGGCTTGTATTTTGTATTAGAATGCCTGAACGTTTGACCGTTCGGGCATTTCCTTTATTGTTGCTTGGTTTTTGGCACTTGATTATCGGCAACTGTTCCCCATATACCTTAAGAAATTTGTTATTTCGTTACCAACTGGCAGTACGAGGTCGTGACGAATGTCAAAATCACAGGTATGATCGACCGTAAATCTATTATTACATCCTGCTATGTCCGAAAAAAAATCTTCCAGTGGCGAAAAACTGCTTTATTGCTCTTTTTGTGGCAAAAGCCAACATGAGGTTAAAAAGCTAATTGCAGGGCCATCAGTCTTCATTTGTGATGAATGTATTGATCTGTGCAACGATATCATCTTGGATGAGGTCACGAATGCCGATGCAGCAACCGGCGAAAAAACTGATCTGCCTACACCACACGAGATCAATGATTTACTTGATCAATATGTGATTGGTCAGGAAACGGCCAAGCGCATTTTATCGGTTGCTGTCTATAACCATTACAAACGTCTGAAGTACGCGGCAGGGAAAAAAGACAAAGACGATGTCGAGTTGGCTAAAAGTAACATTTTGCTGGTTGGGCCTACAGGCTCCGGTAAGACATTGCTGGCACAAACACTGGCACGCATGTTGAATGTGCCGTTTGTGATTGCTGATGCGACAACATTGACCGAAGCCGGCTATGTCGGTGAGGATGTCGAGAATATCATCCAGAAATTGTTGCAAAATTGCAATTATGAGGTCGAGAAAGCCCAAAAAGGGATTGTCTACATCGATGAAATCGACAAGATTTCCCGTAAATCGGACAATCCATCCATTACCAGGGACGTATCGGGCGAGGGCGTGCAACAGGCTTTGTTAAAGCTAATTGAAGGTACGATGGCGTCGGTTCCGCCGCAAGGTGGCCGTAAGCATCCAAACCAGGATTTTGTACAGATTGACACGACAAATATCATGTTTATCTGTGGTGGTGCGTTTGATGGCTTGGCCAAGATCATTTCCGAACGCTCCGAGAAGAGCGGTATCGGTTTTTCGGCAAACGTGAAAAGCCAGACGCAAAAGAAAAACAGTGAAATCATGCAAGGTGCAGAACCCGATGATTTGGTTAAATTTGGCTTGATTCCTGAGCTGGTAGGTCGTTTGCCGGTGATTGCAACGCTAAATGAACTCGATGAGCCGGCATTAATCCAAATCCTGCAAGAGCCTAAGAATGCCTTGATCAAGCAGTACGCCAAGTTGTTACAAATGGAAGGCGTAGAGCTGGAAGTACGTCCTGGTGCATTGCAGGCAATTGCCAAAAAAGCACTGAGCCGTAAAACCGGTGCGCGTGGTCTGCGTTCCATTCTCGAAAATGCTTTGTTAGACGTGATGTACGAATTGCCTAGCGAGCAAAATGTCGAGAAGGTTGTGATCGATGAAAACACGATTGCCAACAATGCCAAGCCATTATTGATTTATCATGAGCAACCGAAGGTTTCTGGTGCATAATGCATTAACAACAAGGAAAGCACGACAAGCAAGGTGGCCGGTTAAGCGGTAGAATTACCGCTAAAGATACTCTGGCTTCCATCGTAGAGCCACTCGCGTACTTAGATCCTTCGCGTGTGGCTTTTTTTATTAAAAACACTATTTTTGTTCTGGTTTGGGCTTGTGTTTTGGCAATTCGCGCCAACATCATTTACAGAATCTTTTGATAAGGCTCGTCATGACGACTTCTACTATATCCGAACAAACACAGTTGCCTCTTTTACCACTGCGGGACGTGGTTGTATTCCCGCACATGGTTATTCCGCTTTTTGTTGGTCGTCCTAAGTCGATCAAGGCTTTGGAAGCTGCCATGGAGCAAGGCAAGAGTATTTTGCTGGCTGCACAAAAAGCTGCGGCCAAAGATGAGCCGTCTGCCAGCGACATTTACGATATTGGCTGTATGGCCAATATTTTGCAGATGTTGAAACTTCCTGACGGCACAGTCAAAGTGCTGGTTGAAGGGGTGCAACGTGCACGTATTCATCAGATCACCGAATCAGACACACATTTTGTTGCCGATATGACACCGGTCGAGTCTGAATTGGGAGATGAAGCTGAAGTTGAGGCAATGCGCCGTACGATTGTCCAGCAGTTTGATCAATATGTAAAATTGAACAAAAAAATTCCACCTGAAATTCTGACTTCATTGAGTGGCATTGATGATGCTGGACGTCTGGCTGATACGATTGCCGCACACTTGCCGTTAAAACTGGAACAAAAGCAGATCATTCTGGAAATTTTTAACGTTGCCAAACGTTATGAGCATCTGCTCGGACAGTTAGAGGGCGAACTCGACATTTTGCAAGTTGAAAAACGTATCCGTGGTCGTGTCAAACGCCAGATGGAGAAATCCCAGCGCGAGTACTATTTGAACTAGCAAGTCAAAGCCATCCAGAAAGAATTGGGCGAGGGCGAAGACGGTGCCGATTTGGAAGAGCTGGAAAAGAAAATCTTGGCTGCCAAAATGCCGAAAGATGCATTGGAAAAAGCGCAGTCCGAGTTGAAGAAATTAAAACTGATGTCGCCGATGTCTGCTGAAGCAACAGTAGTGCGCAATTACATCGATACATTGGTCGGTTTGCCATGGAAGAAAAAATCCAAGGTCAACAATGATTTGTCGAATGCTGAAAAAGTGCTTGAAGGCGATCATTATGGCCTGGACAAGGTCAAGGAACGTATTCTTGAATATCTTGCCGTGCAACAACGTGTGGATAAATTAAAAGCACCGATTTTGTGTTTTGTCGGGCCTCCTGGTGTAGGTAAAACATCGCTTGGTCAATCGATTGCACGTGCGACAAACCGCAAGTTTGTGCGTATGGCATTGGGTGGTGTGCGTGATGAAGCGGAAATTCGTGGTCACCGTCGTACCTATATCGGTTCGATGCCAGGCAAGATTTTGCAAAGCCTGACCAAAGTTGGTGTTCGCAACCCATTGTTCTTGTTGGACGAGATCGATAAGTTGGGTACCGACTTTAGAGGTGACCCTGCTTCTGCGTTGCTTGAAGTGCTGGATCCAGAGCAAAACCATACTTTTTCGGATCACTATATTGAGGTCGATTTCGATTTGTCGGATGTGATGTTTGTGGCAACGTCGAACTCGTTCAATATTC
>JAATFN010000076.1 GCA_015655165.1 Betaproteobacteria bacterium
CCACTCCAGAAAACCTTTCGTTACTGCAGAACGGATACCATTCAGATTAGCTGAAATAACACGAAGCATAGTTGTCACTCATGAATTAAGTCGAAGACAATACAATCCATCTTCTCAAGTAAAAATGCGCCAGAAGCAAACATCAACCTTAGTTGAAGTCATCCTCTGGCGCAATCGGACAACCGGTTAAACCCGGTCTTGCAATATCAAGCGTCTGCCTTGGCAGGTGCTTTTCTGGCCGCTGTTTTTTTAGCGGGTGCTTTCCTTGCAGGCGCCTTCTTGGCAACCGCTTTTTTAGCCGGCGCCGCAGCTTTACTTGCCGCTGTGTCTGCAGCAACCTTGCCTTTGGCAGGTACTTTGGCTTTACGTTCTTCGAACTCGAAACTCGTTTTACCGTCTTTACCGCGCACTAAAAACGCCTTGAAAGGACGACGTGTGCGCTGGGAAATGAAGCCCGGCAACAAGTCTGTTTTCCCTTCATTGAGCAATTTTGCCATTTGTTCCGGCAAAATCTCCTGCTGCAAAATAATCCGGCCACTTCGGAAGTCACACGCCTTCGGTTTGGCAACGGTTTTTTCACACACATAGGCCAAGCCCATTTCATACACACTGCTACCACATTTAGGACAAGGACCCAATGGCGTCTGACCTGTGAAGTCGACACCTTCGGCATTCTCGTCATCCTCGTTGCTCTGCCCGAAATCAAACTCCAGCTTGAAGTTGTTGATCTCTGCATCACGCGAGATTTTTAAAATCGCGGCAAACGGACGTCCCATCTTGGAACGGAAACCCTGTAACGGACCAATGGTTTTGTTTTGCAGCAACTCTTCGACTTCAGCAATCTCGAACTGACGCCCACCCGGGACCTTACTCATCGAGAATTCGCATTTCGTACATGCAAAACGACGGTAGTTTTCTTTCACAACACCACCACAATTCGGGCATGGTGTTTTCAGGGTCGCATAATCGCCAGGAATCGTATCGTTGTTGTATTCTTTTGCACGCTTGACGATAATTTGCGTCAATTGGGCAATTTCCTGCATAAACTCTTCACGACTGATCTTGCCACGTTCCATTTGCGCCAGCTTGTATTCCCAGCCACCGGTCAATTCCGGCTCGGTCAATTCGTCCACACCCAGACCATGCAACAATGTCATCAACTGGAAAGCTTTTGCCGAAGGAATCATTTCGCGGCCTTCGCGAATCAGATATTTTTCGGTTAACAAACCTTCGATAATCGCAGCACGCGTGGCCGGCGTACCCAACCCTTTACCGGACATTGCATCACGTAACTCTTCGGAGTCGATCAGTTTTCCGGCGCCTTCCATGGCCGACAACAACGTCGCTTCCGTATAGCGGGCAGGTGGTTTTGTCACCAGGTCATGCACGTCGACCTTATCAGTTTTGACTTTCTCGCCTTTGGCTACTTCGACCAACGTACCATCATCGTCACCCTTATCGCCAGCCACATCCTTGCCGTAAATTGCAAACCAGCCTGCATTGGTCATCACTTTACCTTCGGTCTTGAACTGATGACCGGATACTTCCGTGTAGCGTGTGGTGACCTGAAACTCGGCTGCCGGGAAAAACACCGCCAAAAAGCGACGTGTTACCAGATCATAGAGTTTTTGTTCCGGCTCGGACAAATTCTTCGGTGCTTGCGGTGTCGGAATAATCGCAAAGTGATCACTGATTTTCGTGTTATCGAAAATACGCTTATTCGGCTTGACCCAGTTTTTATTGAGAATCTGGGCAGCAAAACGCTGATAATTGTTATTTTCAGACACAACACCCAACGTTTGCTTGACCGTGTCCAGATAATCTTCCGGCAAGTGGCGTGAATCCGTTCTCGGATACGTCAATACTTTATGTTTTTCATATAAAGCGTGTGCAAGACCCAGTGTATTTTTCGCAGAGAACCCGAAGCGGGCATTGGCCTCACGTTGCAAACTCGTCAAGTCAAAAAGACCTGGTGCCATTTGTGTCGTTGGCTTGGACTCTTCTGTCACCGTACCGATTTTGCCGCGACACGCTGCGACAACCGAGTCGGCTGCCGCACGGCTCCACAAACGTTCTGGTTTTTTCTCGGGGTCGACTTCGTCTTTCTTGTGTTCGCGATCTAGCCAGCGCCCCTGATAGATACCGGCAGCACAGACAAATTCGGCATGCACTTCCCAATAATCACGCGGCACAAATTTCTTGATTTTTTCTTCGCGCTTGACAACAATCGACAACGTCGGCGTTTGTACGCGACCGACCGTTGTCAAATAAAAACCGCCTTCTTTGGAATTGAAGGCGGTCATAGCACGCGTACCGTTAATGCCGATTAACCAGTCTGCCTCACTACGACACCGTGCGGCATTTGCCAGCGGCATCATCTCGGCATCGGTACGCAAATGCGTAAAACCGTCACGAATGGCCGCAGGCGTCATTGACTGCAGCCATAAACGCTGGATGGGTTGCTTGGCTTTGGTATATTGGGTAATCAAACGGAAAATCAACTCGCCTTCACGCCCGGCGTCACAGGCATTAATCAATGCACTGACATCTTTACGCTTGATCAGTCTCGCCAATACTTTAAGACGGCTCTCGGTCTTTGCAATCGGATTGACTGCAAAATATGGCGGAATCATCGGAAGGTGGGTAAATGTCCATTTACCCCGTTTGACGTCATGTTCTTCGGGCACCGCAATTTCCAGTAAATGGCCAACTGCCGATGACAATACGTATTCGTCTGATTCGAAATACTCATCGTGCTTGGTAAAGCCGCCAATGGCCTTTGCAATGTCGTTCGCAACAGAAGGCTTCTCAGCAATGATGAGGGTCTTGCTCATATAAATGTTCTCAATAGAAGATACGATGATGGCACTGCCATGTCACCTGAAAATAGCAGGGACAGTACAGCAATACCTATTTATATACTAACGGTATTTAAGTATCGTGGGCAATGATAAGCGTGTTACCAAGAAAACCGCAAGCACGATTGCTCGGGTTTGAAGAGATTTGCGCTGTTTGGCTTGTTTTGCGTTGAATCACCGGCGTCCCGGTATGACACACAATCAGGTTTGACCGAAGCGGGTGCCGCCAGTCATCCTAATGCAACAAACGAGGTCCTTCTTCATCCTCATCAAAAAACAACTCATCAAACATCAGGCAATCCGGTTCTTTACCTTGGCTCCAAAGCACCATTAACACAATCACTTTCAATTTTTCCAGTGTCACAGGCGATTCGCCAGCAGCCAACGCACGACCAATCACAATTTCCCGTTGTGCCGGATTCAACATATTTGCCGCTTCCAAAAACTGGATAAAACCTACTGCTTCCGTTCCTAATACGTCCATCTCTTGCACCACGTAAATCCGTATACCGGTTGATACGATGGCATGTTCGGGATTAGCTTTTTCAGACAATTCCTCTGTTGCCTCCCGTAAATCAGTCAACCATCCCAACGCTTGGGTGATCTCCTCATCATCAAACCCGATTGCCGACAATTTCTTGACCAAAGCCTCAGGCTCCGGACACGCATCAGGCCGATAATAGGTTTCATATAAATAAACGAGTACTTCAAACATGGCTTTACTTTATCGTGAAGGTTGCAACAACACAAGACAGGGTTTTTTGATGCACCGCATCTAAAAGTACACGATCCTTTGTTGCCATATATATACGTTACCACAACCAAGCAATCAGATATTTCTTGCCTGCAAAACAACGTGATGCGACATGCACCAGCCAACCAGTTCTATCGTCATCCACGCGGTTTCTTGCCTTCATCCAACCCTTTACTACCGGTATGCGTTCACATTACCAGATTCTACGGGGAATTTCGAGTCTGTTGTCATGCAAGGCAAGATTAACACGCTCAAATGCAGTGCTGTCAATGCAACAACCGCAATTCTTCGAGAATATCCTGTGCCGACTCGACCAATTTGGCCCCCTGTTTGATTAATCCGTGGCACCCTTTCGATAA
>JAATFN010000129.1 GCA_015655165.1 Betaproteobacteria bacterium
GCATCCAGTAGTCCGTTGTTTTATAAAGAAATTCAGCGTATTGGCTTAACACCACAAAACCATGAGCGAAGCCCGGCGGCACCCACAACTGGCGTTTATTGTCGGCCGACAGGTGAGTACTTAACCAGTTGCCATAGGTGGGCGATTGCTTGCGGATGTCGACAACGACATCCAGTACTTCTCCAGCAACGACGCGCACCAGCTTACCTTGCGGGTGATTGATCTGGTAATGCAAACCGCGTAAAACATATTGGGCGGATTTTGAATGGTTATCTTGAACAAATGCTGTGTCGATACCGGTCATTTCTTTAAAATGACGGTGATTGAAGCTCTCGAAAAAAAATCCGCGATCGTCCCCAAACACTGTGGGCTCGAGGATCAGTACGTCGGGAAGGGTTGTTGTCAGAATGTGCATGGTTAATAGTATCGATCAGTCAAGATGTGCATCAGGTACTGCCCATAGGCATTTTTTTGAAGGGGTGTGGCCAGTCGTTCCAGCTGTGGTGCATCAATATAACCGCGGCGGTAGGCAATTTCTTCCGGACAGGCCACCTTTAGACCCTGGCGTTTTTCAATCGTCGCAATAAATTGTCCGGCATCAAGTAGCGATTCATGTGTGCCGGTATCTAGCCAGGCAACGCCGCGACCAATCAGTTCGACTTGTAGTTGATTGCGTTCGAGATAGGTGCGGTTCACATCGGTAATTTCCAGCTCGCCACGTGCGGATGGACAAATGGTTTTGGCAATATCGCAGACCTGATTATCGTAAAAGTATAAGCCTGTGACTGCATAATTGGATTTTGGTTTCTGGGGTTTTTCTACAATGCCGATGGCACGTCGGTGTTGGTCGAATTCAATGACACCATAGCGTTCAGGATCCTGCACATGGTAGGCAAATACGACGGCGCCAGAAGGGGTAAGCACTTGCGCCGATAATTGTGACTCGAAGTCACGTCCGTAAAAAATATTGTCGCCGAGAATTAATGCCGACGGGTGATTGTCGATAAATTGTTCACCAATGAGAAACGCCTGGGCTAACCCGTCTGGCGCAGGTTGTACTGCGTAACTGAAATTCAGTCCCCATTGATGACCATCGCCTAACAGTTCGGCAAAGCGTGGTGTATCTTGCGGGGTTGAAATAATCAAGATATCCCGGATACCTGCTAGCATCAGACTGCATAAGGGATAGTAAATCATCGGTTTATCATAGATCGGCAGCAATTGCTTGGAGATGGCCATTGTCGCTGGATACAGGCGTGTACCTGAACCGCCAGCCAGAATAATGCCCTTGCGTTCGGGGATGATGCGGGTGTTGTCAGGTATAGTCATCGGCCCTCTTCTGACGTGTTGTAGTGCTGCTCGATCCATTTAAGATAGGCACCGGAGCGCACTGTATCAACCCATTCTGGATTGTCCAGGTACCAGTGCACTGTTTTTTTGATGCCGGTATCAAATGTTTCCACCGGTGTCCAACCCAATGCATTGGCAATCTTGTCAGCATTGATCGCATAGCGTCTGTCATGACCGGGTCGATCTTTGACATAGGTAATCAGGTCACGATAATGCCCTTGTGCCTTGGGTTTGATCATCTGCAATATGTCGCAAACGGTGTGCACGACGTCGAGATTGGTTTTTTCATTATGTCCGCCAATATTGTAGGTTTCGCCAATGCGTCCTTGGGCCAGTACTGCACGAATGGCAGCACAATGGTCAGTGACATACAACCAGTCACGGATTTGCTGACCATCGCCATAAACAGGTAAAGGTTGATGTGCCAGAGCATTCAATATGACCAGGGGAATGAGCTTTTCCGGGAAATGCAGTGGCCCGTAGTTGTTCGAACAATGCGTGGTTAATGTTGGCAAGCCATATGTATGAAAGTAGGAACGTACCAGATGGTCAGATGCTGCCTTGGATGCCGAATAGGGACTATTGGGGGCATAAGGCGTGGTTTCGGTGAATGGAGGATCATCGGGTGTTAGCGTGCCATAGACTTCATCTGTGGAAACGTGCAAAAACCGAAAGGTGGTTTTTTCCGATGCGGAAAGCGTCGACCAGTAATGATGTGCCGCTTCCAATAAGGTAAAAGTGCCATTCACATTGGTCCGGATGAATTCGCCCGGACTGTGAATCGAGCGGTCGACATGACTTTCTGCTGCAAAATGTACAATGGCGCGCGGGCGATGCTGCGCGAATAAATGTGCGATATCGTTACCATGGCAAATATCTGTTTGTGTAAACAGATAGTGTGGATGATGCGCTAGTTGCGCCAGATTATAGGGATTACCGGCATAAGTCAGTTTGTCGATATTGACGATCGTCTCATCCGGATGAAGGGCGAGATGTTCGAGAATAAAGTTGCTGCCAATAAATCCTGCACCACCTGTGACAAATAGCATTGCGTATCCTTTGATTCTTTAAGATTTAATCATACCGGAAGACTGGCGTCCATCTTCCCGGTCACGTTCTTATTGCTGCTGCTCATTGACAGGTATGAAACAAGTAAGGCATGGCGCTGTTTTACCGACATAATGTCATGACATATAAAACAACGATTTATTGCAGGTTCTGAAAAAAATGGATTTGCTCTTCACACAATTGCCGCAGGTTGTCGTTGTTGAAATAACCGCCATACCATTGCGCAGTCATTTCAAGTGCAGTATGCAATTCCAGTTTAGGTACCCAGTCAAGTCGTTGACGGGCTTTGGAAATATCCAGACGTAAATGCGCTGCCTCGTGCGGGTGACGGGTGTGCGGTTGGAGTGCGACTTCTATGGGGCGCACACCTTGTTTTTGCAATGCGTGGTTAAACACTGCGCAAATCTGGCTGACCGTTTGCGTATCGGTATCTGCCGGACCGAAGTTCCAGCCTTCGGCATATTCCTGTGGTTCTTAAAATAGGCGTTGTGCCACACACAAATAACCGGAGAGTGGTTCCAGTACAAATTGCCAGGGACGAATCGCATGCGGATGACGGATAGTAATGGCGGCTTCACGTTCGATTGCACGGATGAAGTCGGGAATTAAGCGGTCTTGCGAAAAATCGCCACCGCCAATCACATTACCTGCACGTACGCTGGCAATACCGGCCTGTGTGTCGGCATTGTTGTCAAAGAAAGAACGGCGATAACATGCGACAACCAGTTCGCTTGCACCTTTGCTGGCACTGTATGGATCATGGCCACCCATCGGATCATCTTCACGATAGCCCCACAACCATTCCCGGTTTTCGTAACACTTGTCACTGGTGACAACGACGACTGCACGGATGCTTGGAACGCTACGTACCGCTTCCAACACATTGGCCGTACCCATGACGTTGGTAGCGAACGTATCAATCGGATGGACATACGATTCGCGCACCAATGATTGTGCTGCCAGATGAAAAACGATGTCGGGCTGGATTTCTGCCAACGTATCTGTCAGATGTTTCAGGTCACGAATGTCCCCAGTTGTGCCCGTCACACAAGTGTTGATACGCGCGAGATGATACAGGCTCGGATTGGTGGGTGCCGGCAGTGCGTAGCCATAGACCTTGGCACCTAGCTGGTGTAACCATAAAGACAGCCAGCTACCTTTGAATCCGGTATGCCCTGTCATAAAAACAGTTTTACCTTGCCAGAAACTGGATGGCATCACCAACCTCCTTTTCGGTATGAAAAAGAGCACGGATGATAGCCATGGTTTGCCCGTAGAAGCAATCGTGTATTCATGGTGTGAGATGTTTACGTCGTCAGGTATGTTAGATGGATGCGTGTTTCCAATATTATTGTTGACGATACAAATTTTCTATAGTGTGCCACATAACAGATCGACTACGTATCATCACAGGAAATTAATCTGCAGATAGACGTCGCCTTCTCTGTTCAATATCGGTTTGTTGCGATACGTCATCATTGTGATGCGGCAACATTGTTTTAACGACAGGCATTCTCATGATGTAAAAGCCATTGTTTACGTTCAATGCCCCACGCAAAATTTTTCAAGCTACCGTTTTTGCCAATCACACGGTGGCAGGGGATGATTAATGCGATCGGGTTTGCTGCATTGGCAGCTCCCACCGCACGTGCACATGAGGTATCTCCCAGTTTTTGAGCCAGTTCGCCATATGTAGATGTCGTACCAGCAGGTAGTGTGCGTAACAGCGACCAGACACGTTGTTGAAACACACTGCCGGGCATCTGTATACGTATATCGTTTAATGCCGTGTACTG
This sequence comes from Betaproteobacteria bacterium, assembly GCA_015655165.1. Lineage (GTDB taxonomy): Bacteria > Pseudomonadota > Gammaproteobacteria > Burkholderiales > Burkholderiaceae_D > Herbaspirillum. The sequence continues at coordinate 4,215 of JAATFN010000129.1, forward strand.
GCCATTAAAATAACGTTGCAATGCATCAGTGATATATGCCGGGGCTGGTGACTCACGTACTGTGTCAGTGTAATGGTAACGTTGCAAGGTGTGTGTGAAGTGTGCACGATCGTCGGCAAACTGTAATGCACAGAGCGCTTCTGCTGCATTGGTCACAGCAGTAAGGTGCCAATCGGGCTGTCGATGTGGTGTACGCAGAGTGCGGCCATGATCTATCCTGCTTGACGAAACGTAAGGTTGATACGTTGTTCGCCCATTTGTGAATGCGCATTGGCTTTGATCGGCATTACACCATGAAACCGCAATCGATCGACACCACCCCATACAGTGACATCTCCATGAAAGAGTGGAATACGCTGTGCTTTGTCTTGACGATGATTGCCGCCAAATAAAAACATTGCAGGCATGCCTAATGATATCGAGACAATTGGTGCTGCCATATTTCGTTCGTTTTTATCTTGATGCAACGACATGTTGCTCTCGGGTAAATAACGATTGATCAGGCAGGCATCCGGTAAAAAACCTGGAAACCCCGCGGTGTTTGCAGCGGCTTGTGCCAATTGTAAAAATACCGGCGGCATGCAAGGCCATGGTTTGCCTGTGAGCGGGTCGGTATCGGTATAGCGATAGCCTTGATGGTCCGTGATCCAGCCAAGTCGCCCACAGTTGCTCATGGCAACCGACATGGTATGGCCGCCAGGCGTGACCATGTGACGAAACCCGCAGAGGTGAATGATATCCTGCAGTGCTGGTAGGATTTTGTCGAGATACGATTGTGCAAAGGCACGTAAAACAATGGCTTGTTCGCCCAGAAGGACGTGTTTGTGGAGATGGGTTTCTTCGAAACCGAACAAATCATGTGTCATTGTTGTGTGTCGTGTGATGTTGATCAGCGTTGAGCGGACAACATCACGCATATAGACTGCTAGTCAATCAAATGCATCGGGATGACGTTGGACGTGGGGGTGGCGCACGGTTCTTCATCAAATGCGATATCGCCATTGGCATCAGGCTCACCGGTGGCTTTCAAATTGGCAAAATCAAACAGATGACGGTCCATTAAATGCGACGGTGTCACAGTCGATAGCGATGCAAAAATATTGTCAACGCGGCCGGGGTGCTGTTTTTCCCATTCACGCAACATTCCCTTGATTTGTTTACGCTGCAGGTTTTCCTGACTACCGCACAAGTCACATGGAATGATCGGGAAGGCTTTGACTTGGGCGTAGCGTGTCAGATCGGCTTCTTTGACATAGGCTAATGGACGTATGACAATTTGCTTGCCATCGTCGGACTGCAGTTTAGGCGGCATTCCTTTTAATTTTCCGCCAAAAAACATATTCAGAAAAAAGGTTTCCATGATGTCATCACGGTGGTGGCCCAGTGCGATTTTTGTCGCGCCCAGTTCTGTGGCAACGCGATACAAAATACCGCGACGCAAACGCGAGCATAACGCACATGTGGTTTTACCCTCGGGCACGACACGTTTGACAATGCTGTAGGTATCCTGGTTTTCGATGTGGTAGGCAACACCCAGTTTTTCCAGATAGGCAGGTAACACATCTGCCGGGAAATTGGGTTGCTTTTGATCCAGATTGACAGCAATGATGTCGAAATGGATTGGTGCGCGTTCACGCAGTGTCAACAGGATATCAAGCATGGCATAGCTGTCTTTGCCACCAGACAGGCACACCATGACTTTGTCGCCATCGGCGATCATGTTGTAGTCGCCAATGGCTTGCCCGACCAAGCGACACAGACGTTTGTGCAGTTTATTGTTTTCAAAGGCGATTTTTTCAGCCTGTTTCAATGTCTTGGCAACAGTA
>JAATFN010000269.1 GCA_015655165.1 Betaproteobacteria bacterium
GGTTTAGCCAGATAGTCGTCAGCGCCCATTTCCAAACCCAGAATGCGGTCGACCGGCTCGCCTCTGGCAGTGAGCATGATGACAGGTATATCCGATTGTGCACGCAGATTACGGCACAGAGTCAGGCCGTCTTCACCAGGCAAGGTCAAGTCAAGCACAATCAAATCGATGTGTGACTCTTGCAGTGTTTTTTTCATATCCGCGCCATTGGTCGCGGTATGCGTTTGAAATCCGTTGGCATCCAGATATTCGGCCAACAGGGTGCGGATTTCATTGTCGTCATCGACGACCAGTATATGTGAGAGTGTATCCATAGAGCACATTATGACAAGCTGGTAAAAAGATGGCGGACAATATTGTATAAATAAGTGTCAAATCCGGTGTCTGACATAGTGTGATACAAAAAAGCCTGCCTTTATACAGTCTGATACAAAGGCAGCCACAAAAGAAAAATTACGGACACATCATCAGGGTTAAATATGAATCGTGCACTACCGACACAATCACATCGAAAGGAAAGATGATGCGTTTACACAAAACTCTTGCAACTGGCTTAATGGTAATGAGTATGGGGGCTATGTCCCTGTCTTCCTATGCACAAGCTACACCTGGTGAAGGTCCACAGGACAGACCAGCGATATCTGCCGAAAAAATGGCCAAATTCGAGAAAGAGAAGGCACGTCGCGAGGCCGAGCTGCATGATAGGCTGAAAATTACTGCTGCACAGGAAGATGCCTGGAAAACCTACCTGAAATCAGAACAATTCCCGCCTAAACCCGGCGATCGCAGATTGCAAAAGGATGAACGTACAAAATTAACAACACCATAACGGCTGGAACACCAACTGGAATGGATGAAGCAAGGCCAGACACATTTGGTTGAACGTATTGCCGCTACCAAAGCGTTTTATGCGGTGTTAACGACCGAACAGCAAAGCATATTTGATGCGTATCATGATGGGCGTGCGCATCACAGACACCCCGGACAATTCCGACATGATGGTGGTCCTAGAGACTGAAAAGGTAAACAGTAAGACTTTATTGAAGGTTACAATGAGGGCATGCTGCAAGGATTGTGGCATGCCTTTTTATTATTAAGTGATTGATTTTTATAAAAATTATTATTATTTTTGACGGGGTTCAAATAATAGTTGCAAATTGCTTAAAATTAGCGCAACATTAACCCTACACTCACATAGGTTATTTATCTTAAACAATTAAGACATGAATTTCTTTAACGCTTACTTCTTTTACTTTTACTTTAGCTATTCCAGCCTCAAGGCGGTGAAAAGCGGTGAACGTGCGTAGTTAAGCAGAGTAAAACCAAATTTCTAAAAAACCGCCAGTGATGGCGGTTTTTTTTTACCCATTTTGAAATTGCTGTAAAAAATCAGGAGAAAACAATGCCGCGCACTGACGATCTACGTATCAGAGAAATGAAAGAATTGATTCCTCCTTCGCATTTAATCCGTGAATTTAGCGGTAACGATACAGCGATGAAAACGACAGCCGAATCCCGTACGGCGTTGCACCGCATTTTACATGGGCAAGACGACCGCGTTATGGTGGTCATTGGCCCTTGTTCCATTCATGACACAAAGGCTGCGCTGGAATATGCACAGCGTTTGGTTGCAGAGCGCCATCGCTTTAAAGATGAACTCGAGATTATCATGCGTGTCTATTTTGAAAAGCCACGCACGACAGTGGGTTGGAAAGGGTTGATTAACGACCCGTTTTTGGATAATAGTTTCCGAATTAACGATGGTTTGCGTATTGCACGCGAGTTGTTGTTAAACATCAACCAACTGGGTTTACCGGCAGCGACAGAATTTCTGGATGTGATCAGTCCGCAATACATTGCAGACTTGATCAGTTGGGGGGCAATCGGGGCACGTACAACTGAATCCCAGGTTCACCGCGAGCTCGCTTCCGGCTTGTCCTGTGCGGTAGGATTCAAAAATGGTACTGATGGCAATGTTAAAATCGCAGTCGATGCGATCAAAGCAGCATCCCAGCCCCACCATTTCCTGTCAGTGACCAAAGGAGGTTACTCGGCAATTGTTTCTACATCCGGTAATGATGATTGTCATGTTATTTTACGTGGTGGTAAAACACCGAATTACGATGCGGAAAATGTGGATGAGGCTTGCCAGCAAATCGCTAAAAATGGTCTGACACCACGTTTAATGATTGATGCTTCTCACGCTAATAGTTCCAAAAAGCCAGAAAATCAGGTGCCGGTATGTGCTGATATTGCAGGACAAATCGCTGCAGGCGACAACCGTATCGTAGGTGTCATGGTCGAGTCGCATTTGGTTGGTGGGCGTCAGGATCTGGTCGAAGGCGCACAACTGACATACGGCCAATCCATTACTGATGGCTGCATTGACTGGGAAAGTAGTGTCAGGGTTTTAGAAGGTCTGTCCGATGCTGTCAAACGCCGTCGTGAAGTCAATAGCCAAATCAAGGCAGCTTAAATAACCTTTAATACATCGACAGACGCCCGACAGTTAGCCGTACATGCCTGTATGTTTGCCCACAGCGATATACAGGCATTTTTTTATTTAAGTGTCGTCAATATTGGATTTCTGGGGCATGCCTATGCGCATGGCATACAAATTCAATAACATGGCACTCGCCTCATCCCGTGTTTTATACATGGAATGAGGGGTTCTTTTATAAAGGGTGTCTACTGGCTGGGACAACAGTAAAGCGGCTTCATATATCGGCATCATCATGCGTTTATTGATGGTGTGCAATGCCAGAGATAAAAACACCAGAGACAATAGACAAAAACTGATACTGAGCAAAAGCATCCTGCGTGCATGTGCCTTTTGGTGGCGTGCGACATCGGTCAAATAGGTCGACAATGTTTTACGTAACTGGACAATTGAAGTCATACTTGAAACATATAGCTCGGTGAGTTGTGCACTAGTGACTGTATAGTTACCTGACGTTTTTCCGGTTGCAGCAATGCTGTCTGTAAATCGGAGCGCCTGTCTGAAATAGGTGTCTTCCAAACGATTTTTCTGTTGGCGATAGAGTGATTGTGGTAAGTCGGTTGCCGTATTCAATTGCTGGTTCAACACGAGATGCAGTTCACCGATACGTTGCCGGATCTGCATGTATCGTTCTACATCTTTGACGGTTAGCGCCTGGCTTTTGATGACAGCAGGTATGAGTATGGAGCCCAGTTGACCGGCAGTGTCGCGCAATACCGTGATTGTTTGGAGAGGATGTATATAGTCCAGTAGTGAGACATTGTTTTTAGTCATGTTATTGGCCAAGATGGTAATGGTATTGTCGATATAGGAGATTTTCTGGATCTCATTTTGAATCACACTGGCAATACGTGCTTCTGGGCGAGATGCTTTGTCTTGAGACAGTAGCAAATCCGCCATTTTTCTGTTGATGGCAGTTTGTTGTTGCAGCAAGTGCATGTGACGAACAGCAATAGTACGTTGTGTTACAGGTAATCGGGCTAATGCCGGTAGAAGTGTGTTGATGGCATCATCTGTATTGGCACGAATATGGTCGAGCGTATTTTTTTTCACAGCGATTACAGAGATGTCTTCACCGAGAAAGGTGTTGGTATAGCCCCGTTCGGCAGAGATCTGTTCCATTGCAACCAATGCATGTTTAAAGCCTTCCAGAATCAGGGTATTGTTGACATGGCATTGATAGATTGACCATTTGTTGCCGATCAGGTTGACTGAAAACAATATCAACATAATAAATAAACCAGCTGATAACGTACGAAATAATGTAATAAGTTTCATGATGCCTAACATCGGAACAATGGATACCGTATTGGATAACAAGTGATTGGTTATTTTTCCAATA
>JAATFN010000239.1 GCA_015655165.1 Betaproteobacteria bacterium
CTAGCCCCGTAAATATTGCTGTACGAAGGTATGGGGGGTATTGCAGAGTTTTCTTATGGAAGAGGTTCTTCTTGTTTTTTACACTGTTTGTAAGGGTAAAAACGACCAGGGGGAACGCCATGAACAAGTATTGTTACCGTGTCATTTTCAATCAAAAAACAGGGTCATTGGTAGCTGTTTCTGAAATGGCAACAAGTTGCCGTCAAAATGCATTGTGCCGTCCTGTCGAGGGTATGGCAAAGGTTGCCATCGGTACACGCCTGGTATTGCGTCATCTGATCATTGCGATTGCTGTCTTGTGTGGTGGCATGCATATCGCACAGGCGCAGATTGTCGCTGATATGCATATCCCTGCCGCAGTCCAGCCCATTGTCACACATGTTGACCAGACGCCAACTGTACAGATTACGGCACCCAATAGTGCTGGTGTATCCCATAACCAATATCAGCAGTTCAATATCGACACGCAAGGTGCAGTGTTGTCAAACAATACAAGCACAGTCAATACACACCTTGCAGGCCCCATTGCGGCAAATCCGAATTTGTCGCAAACCGGCGCGGCCAAGGTCATTATCAATGAAGTCACCAGTACCAATCCAAGTATATTGAAAGGTTATCTGGAAGTTGCCGGACAGCGGGCTGATGTTGTTGTCAGTAATCCAAACGGTATTTCTGTGGGCAATTTCGGTTTTATCAATACCCAAAGGGGGATATTGACAACTGGCGTGCCTTTGTTTGGTGGCACTGGCAGTCTGGATGCTTTTCGGGTTAACAGTGGTTCGATTACAGTGATGGATAATGCACAGTTCAATGATCCGGGTACGGATCAGGTTGATTTAATCGCCCGTAGCATTACTGTTAACGGCAAGATATGGAGCAATAACATTAATGTCGTCACTGGTGTGAATACCGTGAATTATCAGGATTTGGGGGTATCTGTGATTGATGGTCGTGATGAGAAACCGACGGTCGCTATTGATGTCGCCCAAGTCGGTGGCATGTATGCCAATAAAATTATGATGATCGGTACAGAAGATGGGGTTGGTGTACATCATCAGGGTGCATTGGTAGCGAAAGCTGGAGAATTTGTTTTGGATGCGAAGGGGGATGTGATCTTGGCGGGTAGTGTACATGCGGCGGGGAATGTGCAGATTGCCGGCAAACACGTTGAAACATCGCAACTTAGCTATAGCCGGAAAAATGTTGTGATGACAGCGACAGAGGATCTTTTGATACAAGGCGGTATTGTCGCGCAAAACGCGATTGCCTTGCATAGCGGTAAATCGATGCATATTGATGCTGATGTGGTTGCACAAGACAATATCGATCTGACTTCGGGCGCAGATGTTGTACATGGCAAGGGCACAATCATCAATCATGGCATCATGACGATCAATGCTGCAAAGACAGTGAATAATACTGCGCGTATTTGCACGGGTGAAATGGTGATGAATGTTCGGGAAGGTGTCGTCAATTCGGGCAGTAATGCGGTGATCTATTCCCGCTGGAAAACCTATATTGGTACAGATCAGTTGACCAATGAACATGGTGCCTTACTGCAGTCCGAGAATGGTGCCGTGATTTCCGGTAATACGACTGACAATAGCAGCAACACAAAACGTATTGTGAATAATGGTGCGACGATAGATATCGGCGGTGCTTTAGTGTTGTATGCGGATGCGGTAGAAAATACAAATGCCCAGTTTACTTCTGCGACAGGTTCCGGTGAGTGGATTGCCGCAGCAGGTAATGGTACGAGATACAACACGGGTGGTGCTGAATATAGTACTGCACAAGCTGAGGTCAGAGATAACGGTCATTATAAATACCTGTATATTTTTGCAACCGGAGAAAAAATCAATCACTTTACGACGATGACGTATAGTTCAGACAAACAGCAGGCACCTGTGGTTGCAACATCATTGCCTGGTGTTCTGAATGTACAAGGCAATGTGTATTATTACGGTCAGAGTATCTCTAATGATAAAAGTACCGTTCAATTAGGTGGTCACCTCATGATCAATGATAAAGAGCTTGCCGAGATGCCAGATGTATTCCACCGGATTGATGCAATGGGCCCTGCATTGTTCCATGACACCGGAACAATGCAGTATCACGGAACAAGGCGTTGTGGTTTCTTTAATACATGCAATGATTTCAAGGTTGATCAAGCGTATGAAGGTCAGCATTATCAAGACGTAGCAATGCACGCTGAACAGTTTAAAGATGAAGCCAAACCACAGCGTACATTGCCAGGTGAGGTTGCACTACCTGATATGCGATTGTTGGATGAGCAAATGTTTACGGATGGAATGGCACCTGTTTTATCCTATTATGCCCAACTGTGGGATCCGTATGTACATAGTGAAATGATGCGGGGTTTCATGGCAGAAGCATTGATGAAGCAGCGTTATTTGACAGGTAAGGCATCCAGACTTGGTGACGTCCATGTGGATTTGGATAAACAGTATCAGGCGTTAATTGCCGCAGGTATTGCCTTTGGCAAGCAGACCCGCCTAATACCCGGACAAGCATTAACGGCCAGCCAGAAGGCCGCCTTGTCTGAAGATATCATTTGGCTTGTTGCGCATCGTGTGTCGATGCCAAATGGGCAGGTTGCCAGTGTCATGACACCTGTGTTGTTTCGCGCGCAAGCAAGGTCCCAGTAACATGATCCATTTTCGGCATGGTGTTTAGAACCCATAGGCGAGATTGAAAGTGACGCTTGGCGAGGCCGATCCAAATTCTTTGGGTTGGGATAGTGGGACACCGATACCGATATCATAGCTTGCACCTTGGAGATAACCACGTAGCCCTGCAACTGCACCGGTCAGTTTGTTGGCGGCAAGGTTGGTCACATTGGGGCCATACAGTTTGCCCAGATCAATACCCGCGTACAACATGTGTCCCGAGTTGCCAATCGGTGTGTTTAATTCATTGCGCCAGTAAAAACCTTTTTCGGCGCTTAATGTTAATTCCTCGTTAAACCCTCTGACTGTATAGCGGCTACCAAGGCTCAAATGGTCGGCAGCGTAAAGTGTATTTGGCGTCGACTGGCCATGCAATGTGCCAAGATAAGATAACGGTTGTGATGCAATATGAAAGGGAATAGACAATGTCACATCGACAATTTGCATGGTGAAATACCCATTGTTACCTGGATTCACCGATGCTAACACCCCGCGACCACTACCCCAGCGCTGTGCCAGCGTAAAATCCATCTGCGCACGGTTGATGTAGTGGACATGAATGATGCCTAATTCAACGTAATTGATATGACGCTTCTGGTTGCCGAGTTCTGTTTCGTTGATATAGGCATGTCCCCAGCGTTTGCCGACTTTGAATTGCACACTGTTTTTTTGTGACTGATTACGATGAAACAGGTTTTGTATTGTCAGCTCGGTATTGATCGAATCCCCATCTGATTGAATATTGACGGCTTCACCGGCGATAATCTGTTTGTATTTTGAATAATTGGCAGATATGCCGAATGTCCAGTAGCCATAAGGCCTCCAGTAAGCCATGCTGGCACTTTTGGTGTTGTGGCGTTTTTGCGGGATATCGGCGTTGGTTGTCAGTCCGATATTGAGTACATCATTGCTGTCCAATAAATTGTCATAGCCGATATTGGTACCGAGCTGATATTTGCCGGTTCCTTTGGAGCCGCTGTTGTCCAGACTAAACGATGCTATCCAGGGCTTTGTGTGGATGACATTGATAATGATGTCACTTTCACCGGGCTGGGCACCTGGCACAATTTGCATGTCGGCATCCTGACTGGAGACACGTTTCATTTGTTCTAGCCCTTGCTCAAGATCCCGCAAGTTTAATAAATCCCCTGGGCGAGCCGGGAATGCCGATTTCCAGTTGCCTTTGACTGATTCATCCTGAAAACGGATATGCCTGATGATGCCGGGAATGACGGTAATGGTCAGTGTCCCTTTTGATAAATCTTGTTGGGATACCCCAAAACGGGTAGTGGAATAGCCTTTGGACAAGGCTGTATTGGTCAATCGTTTAATAATCAGGTTAATACCTTGCTGGCCGATACACTGTCCTACATAGTAATTGAGCTCACGTTGCGCGAATGAGAGCGGATCTGGCAAGATCGTGTTGGATAAAGCACGGCGGTGTGTATCCGATAATGATGCCGGTACCGCCAGTTGCAATGCGGAAATAGTAAAACAAGGCCGTTCATTTGGCAGTTCAGTGTCGCCCAGCTCGGTTTTATTATGGTCTGCAGGTAGACGTGCATCAGGAGCATGTTGCAAAGCACGACGCTCTGTCTCTTCACGCTGCTGTCTCAGACGTTGCTCTTGGCGTTCAGACTCTTGTTGGGCGCGCACGCGTGCATCGTTGCCAACTGTTTGGGCTATGGCCGGCTCAAACAGTAAAGGGATGATAAAAAACAAAGGAGTGATTGCTTGCAGGATATAGCGATGCACATGGGTGGGCATATTCTCATCCTTGTTGAGTGGTTATCTGATTGTATGTAACCTGATATGGCAAGACTATGCGAACCTTGCTAAACTAGGCCGTTTGACAACATTTGCCATGAAAAGCTGGTAAATCTGTCGTATGTTTGCCAAAAAAAACCGTAGCGCATGATTGTGTGCGCTACGGTAAAAGGTAATACGACCGGGAAACAAGGGGGGAGAGGGGACGTTACCCGGTCTTCCGAGACCAATATCAAGAGAGAGTGGGATGGCCTCGGATGTAACTATCTTAGATGAGTCGGAAAATGCGATCTATGGGAACAATCTTAAAAAATCCTTTATGATTGCGGTACTTTTCTGTAATGCAATTGTTCTGATCGCAAAATACGTATTACCTGACAAAATTACTCAACTTTGATATACTTGACAAAACTATTCAGGAATTCGGGGAAGTTGGCATTAAACGTCAGAACGGAGCCATCATTACATGCGATTAACTACTAAAGGTCGTTTTGCTGTAACAGCGATGATTGACTTGGCATTAAACCAAGGCAATGGTCCGGTTGCATTATCAGCAATCAGCGAGAGGCAGGAGATATCCCTGTCATATCTCGAGCAATTGTTCGGCAAGTTGCGTCGTCATCAGATCGTAGAATCTGTGCGTGGTCCGGGTGGTGGTTACCATTTGGCGCGTAATGCACAAGATGTCTCTGTGGCGGATATTGTTGTTGCTGTTGACGAGCCTTTGGATGCGACACAGTGCGGTGGCAAGGAAAACTGTCATAGTGCGTCGCATCCGGGTGGAGGTCGATGTATGACCCATGATTTATGGTCCACCTTAAATGCCAAAATGGTTGAATATTTGGATTCGGTTTCCTTGCAGGATTTGGTCGATGAGCAAAAGCAGAAGACGGCCGATGCAGGAAACGTGGAAAAAAGTGTAGTTGTGATACGCCACTCTCATGCAGTGGCCTAATTGGAGCCTGTAAAGATATGAACGCACCACTGGAAAAAAGCCTATTGGAAACGATCAAGGCCCCACATTTTCCGATTTATTTGGATTATTCTGCCACCACGCCAACAGATCCGCGTGTTGCTGACAAGATGATTCCCTTCTTGCGTGAGCATTTCGGTAACCCCGCATCACGCAGCCACATGTATGGCTGGACAGCCGAAAAAGCGGTTGAAGATGCACGTGCTGAAGTTGCCAAGCTGGTCAATGCCGATCCGCGCGAGATTATTTGGACGTCCGGTGCCACTGAAAGCAACAATCTGGCATTAAAAGGTGCTGCACATTTTTATCGCACCAAGGGCAACCATATTATTACGGTTAAAACAGAACACAAAGCGGTCTTGGATACTGTGCGTGAACTGGAGCGTCAAGGCTTTGAAGCAACCTATTTACAGCCGCAAGATAATGGATTAATTACCATCGAACAACTCGCTGAAGCGATTCGTCCGGAAACCATACTGGTCTCTGTGATGTTGGTCAACAATGAAATCGGTGTGATTCAACCGATCGCTGAAATTGGTGAATTGTGCCGTCAAAAAGGTATTATTTTCCATTGCGATGCAGCACAAGCTACGGGCAAGGTTGAAATCGACCTGGAAAAATGGAAAGTGGATCTGATGAGTTTTTCTGCACACAAGACATACGGCCCTAAAGGTATCGGTGCCCTGTATGTACGCAGAAAACCACGTGTCCGTATTGAAGCGCAAATTCACGGTGGCGGCCACGAGCGTGGTTTGCGTTCGGGTACGCTGGCACCGCACCAGATCGTCGGTATGGGTGAGGCATTTCGCTTGGCACGTATCGAAATGGCAAGCGAACTGGCACATGTTCGTGCGATGCGCGATCGTCTGGCAAAAGGTTTGCAGGAAATAGAGGAAACCTATGTCAACGGTGACATGGAAAATCGTGTGCCACATAACTTGAATGTCAGTTTTAACTACGTTGAAGGCGAGTCGCTGATCATGGCGATCAAGGAAATTGCAGTGTCTTCAGGTTCTGCATGTACATCGGCAAGTCTTGAACCTTCATATGTATTGCGTGCACTAGGTCGTAGCGACGAGTTGGCACATAGCTCGATCCGATTCACGATTGGCCGTTTTACGACTGAAGAAGACATTGATTTCACGATCGATCTGATCAAGAGCAAGGTAGGCAAGTTGCGCGAATTGTCACCATTGTGGGACATGTATAAGGATGGTATTGATATCAGTGCTATCCAGTGGGCAGCGCACTAACATATATTTAGCCTCGTTGACGAACAGGGGCCGGTACCTTTAAGGAGCAGTAAAATGTCTTATTCTGAAAAAGTTTTAGATCACTACGAAAACCCACGTAACGTCGGTGCTTTCGAAAAAGGTGATGATTCTGTTGGCACTGGCATGGTGGGCGCACCGGCATGTGGCGACGTGATGAAATTGCAAATCAAGGTTGGTGCTAATGGCGTAATTGAAGATGCCAAATTCAAAACCTATGGTTGTGGTTCTGCGATTGCGTCTTCTTCGTTGATTACAGAGTGGGTCAAGGGTAAAACACTTGATCAGGCTTTGGAGATTAAAAATACGCATATTGCTGAAGAATTGGCGTTGCCGCCTGTGAAGATTCACTGCTCCATTTTGGCGGAAGACGCGATCAAGGCAGCTGTTGAGGATTATAAAGCAAAGCACGATGCTTGATTTTGGCATCGTCAGGATCTATTTGAACAGGTAGGAAAAGGCAGGCAAGATCATGGCAATTACATTAACCGAAAAAGCTGCAAAACACATCAGCCGTTACATGGAGCGTCGCGGCAAAGGTGTAGGTTTGCGTCTTGGTGTACGCACTACAGGTTGTTCGGGGTTGGCATACAAACTCGAGTATGTAGATGAAGTTGTCGCTGAAGATGCGATATTCGAGTCGCATGGCATCCGTGTATTTGTCGACCCTAAAAGTTTGCCTTATATCGATGGGACCGAACTGGATTTCGCACGCGAAGGATTGAATGAAGGTTTCAAATTCCAGAATCCCAATGTCAAAGACGAATGCGGGTGCGGAGAAAGCTTCCGTATTTAATCTGCACAGTTTAAATTGAGAGCTTAGCCAGTTTATTTAGCGAGTTGCCATCCCCTAAGCCTGTTGAAGTTAAAGACAGGCTTTTATTTTTGAGCATATGCAAAACCATTTCCAGTTATTCCAGTTGCCTGTTGCATTTGCTGTCGATATGGCGGCATTGGAAAAGGCTTATCACAGTGTGCAAAATCAGGTACATCCGGATAAATTTGCGTATGCAACTGATGCAGAAAAACGCGTTGCCATGCAATGGGCAACACGTGCTAATGAAGCTTATCAGACCCTTAAAACTCCGTTAAAGCGGGCTGCATATTTATGCGGATTACATGGTGTGGATCTGGAAGTCGAGTCTAATACGGCAATGCCGGCTACGTTTTTAATGCAGCAAATGGCATGGCACGAGGCATTGGACGAGGCAAAGGCTACCAAGAGTGTCGTAGCGCTAGAGGTATTGGAAAAAGAATTACGTGTGGCACGCAAAGAAGAAATTGATTGCGTTGCGGCACAACTGGATGCGCAGGATTTTACTGCCGCCGGTAAAACCATTCGTAAACTGATGTTTCTCGACAAGTTCGGCGATGAAATCGGTAATGCGTTTGCCATGTTAGATTTGTAAGGTAAGTGATGCCAGATATTGGTATGTTTTTATTGGCGGCAATGGCGTTAACCATTGCGCCCGGTCCTGACAATATTACCGTGTTAACGCGAGGTATTGCACAAGGAAGGCAGGCTGCATTGGTGTCGGCGTGCGGATTTGCTTCCGGTTTACTGGTGCATAGCCTGTTGGCTGTATTGGGATTTGCCGCCTTGATGAAAGCCTATCCGACAGCATATATGGTGTTGCGTTATGCCGGAGCCTTGTATTTGTTGTATCTGGGCGGGCGATTGTTGATGTCGACTGGTGCCATTTTTGTGCATGGCCTAAACGATACTGGCCCGTTAAAACGGGTTTACTGGCAAAGTGTGGTGGCAAGTGCATTAAATCCTAAAGTGACGTTGTTTTTTATTGCTTTCCTGCCCCAGTTTGTCAATGCGCAGGCAGGCAACACAGTATGGCAAATGGGGGTGTTGGCCATATTGTTTATTATGCAGGCGTTGATCATTTTTTCTGCGATTGCATTGTGTTCCGGCATGATCGGTAGCTATTTGCAACGTCATCTGAATTCATCAACTTATTTGAACCGATTGGCAGGATGTGCGTTTATTGGCTTAGGTATTCGCATGGTTTTACCTGAATAAAATTATTTATGGCACTTCTTCAAATTTCAGAACCGGGTATGTCTACTGTGCCGCATCAGCGACGGCTGGCAGTAGGTATTGACCTTGGTACCACCAATTCTCTCGTTGCAACTGTACGTAACAGCATTCCCGAAGTATTAAGCGACGAAGACGGTCGTACATTATTGCCATCGGTTGTTCGCTATTTACCGAATGGTCATGCCAATATCGGCTATAAGGCGCAAGCGGCGCAAACGACTGACCCTAAAAATACGATTGTGTCAGTCAAGCGGTTTATGGGGCGGGGTTTGAAAGATATCGCGCATGTCGAGAATTTACCCTATGACTTTCAGGATACGCCTGGCATGGTGCAGTTAAAGACTGTTGCCGGTGTTAAAAGCCCTGTGGAAGTGTCCGCACAGATATTGGCGACATTGCGCCAACGTGCCGAAGATGCGCTGGGCGACGATTTGGTGGGTGCGGTGATTACTGTACCAGCTTACTTTGATGATGCACAAAGGCAAGCCACTAAAGATGCGGCACAATTAGCCGGTCTCAATGTCCTGCGTTTGTTAAATGAGCCGACTGCAGCTGCAATCGCCTACGGACTGGATAGTGCATCCCAAGGTGTCTATGCTGTCTACGATTTAGGCGGCGGTACGTTTGATATTTCGATTTTGAAATTGACGCAGGGTGTGTTTGAGGTACTGGCCACAGGTGGCGATTCGGCGCTTGGTGGCGACGATTTTGATCATCGCCTGTTTTGCTGGATCAGCGAGCAGGCACACTTGTCGCCATTAACCGATAGTGATGCACGGACCTTGTTGGTCAAAGCACGTGAAGTCAAAGAGTTGCTGTCCACACAAGCACAGACACAAATCGATGTTGTGCTGTCGTCGCATGAAGAGGTACATCTGACAGTTACAGCAGAAATCTTTACCGAAATCACGCAGCATCTGGTGAATAAGACGGTGACTGTTATTCGCAAATCATTGCGTGATGCCGGTATTGCTGTTGATGATATTGATGGTGTTGTGATGGTAGGTGGCGCCACACGCATGCCGCATGTGCGTAAAGCCATTGCCGACTTTTTCAAGACACTGCCACTGGCAAATATCGATCCGGATAAAGTTGTTGCGTTAGGTGCTGCGGTACAAGCCAATTTACTGGCAGGCAACCGTGCAGCAGGTGATGACTGGTTGTTATTGGATGTGATTCCATTGTCACTGGGTATCGAGACGATGGGAGGCTTGGCTGAAAAAGTCATTCCACGTAACTCGACGATTCCTTGTGCGCGTGCGCAAGAATTCACGACATTCAAAGATGGCCAAACTGCCATGGCGATACATGTTGTTCAAGGTGAACGTGAACTGGTCGATGATTGCCGTTCCTTAGCACGTTTCGAGTTGCGTGGCATTCCACCTATGGTCGCCGGTGCGGCACGTATTCGCGTAACCTATCAGGTCGATGCGGATGGTTTGTTGTCGGTGTCTGCACGTGAAATGACTTCCGGTGTGGAAGCATCAATTGTCGTCAAGCCTTCTTATGGTCTGGAAGACGATCAGATCGCGAAAATGTTGCAAGATTCGTTTGCATATGCCGACACGGATATGCAAAAACGTGCGCTAAAAGAAGAACGTGTTGAAGCTGAACGTATTGTATTGGCAACCAAAGCAGCGTTAGTCGAAGATGCTGCCTTGCTGTCTGAGGCCGAACGGTTATCGATTGCACAGCTTCTGGATGCCGTGGATGCCACGATTACAGGTGTTGACCATTTGGCCATTAAAGCCGCAGTTGATGCATTAGCACATGGTACGGAAGAATTTGCTGCACGCCGTATGGATCGTAGTGTGCATTCTGTCTTGACAGGTAAAAAGCTCGACGAAATCTAAAGATTATTGAATAGTAAAGGTAAATAACGTGCCACAAATTGTGATTCTCCCTCATGCTGATTTATGCCCTGATGGTGCTGTCATTGACGCGCCCCAAGGCAAATCATTGTGCGATGCTTTATTGGATAGCGATATCGCTATCGAGCATGCTTGTGAAAAATCCTGTGCATGTACAACGTGCCACGTTGTCATTCGCGAAGGATTTGATAACCTGAATGAGCCAACAGACAAGGAAGAGGACTTGCTGGATATGGCATGGGGTCTGGAAGCCAATTCCAGACTGTCATGTCAGGTTGTATTGGGAGAAGAGGATCTGGTTGTCGAAATTCCGAAGTACACCATCAATCACGCTCGTGAAAATCATTAATCATTCATCAAGTAGAGATCATTATGAAATGGACAGATACGCAAAGAATTGCTGAAGAACTCAATGACGCGTTTCCGGATATCGATCCGAAGACAATCCGTTTTACTGATTTGCATCGCTGGGTCATGGAATTGGATGGTTTTGATGATGCGCCAGACCGGTCCAGCGAAAAAATTCTCGAAGCGATTCAGGCAGCCTGGATTGAAGAAGCAGACTAATTTGTATTCGTGATTCAATAAAATAAATAGCCCTGACAGCGCTGATATGTCAGGGCTTTTTTATGTCCATTGCTTTTTTAGTACACGCTATTTCTTGATGACATAAAAAAATACGACAGATTGAATACACGGGCTGGACAGATTGTCGTCGCAGTTTAGCTAGATGATCTGGATCATATGTATCGGGCCGGAAAAATAATTCGTATCAGTTTGCCGTAAAAAATAGATGCTCATGCGTCTTACTTTATATTGCATTGTTGGTAAAAAGAAAGGTTTGTCAGGTTGAAAACAAGTGACGTATTTCATACAACAAAAGTTGTTACCTTTGTAATGAAATAAAACAATTGAGACTGATACTAAATGCTTTTGGGGTGTGTAGAGGTAAGATAAGTCTAACTGTTGTGATGAATTGTAAGGCACGATTTTATTGGTACGAAAGAGTGCATGTAAAGCATCTGATGTGATGCAGTAAGTGTTTGTTTGAGCGAAATGCATGTGAAAAGGATGCCATGATGTGGGCAACATCAAGTAAGCAGATTAGGATTGCACTGTTGGATGACCATGCTGTTGTGCGCCATGGATTGGCGGCACGTTTAGCTGAAGAACCTGATTTTCAGGTGGTCGGTATTTATGCCGCCAGCAAGGAGTTGATGCAAGCATTGCAGTCGCAAACAGTCGATGTATTTGTGATTGACTATGCATTGGGCGAGAGTGATATCGATGGATTAAATCTGATCCGTGCATTAAAAGTACGTTTCCCGGACGGTAAAATTCTGGTGTCTTCAGCGCACTTTAATCCTGCGACGGTAGCGTTGGCATTACGTGCCGGTGCCAAAGGATTTGTCGGCAAAGAGCAGGAGTTAACCGAGTTGATTGTGGCAATTCGTACAGTGATACAAGGTAAAACCTATTTGAGTCAGGCAATGACTGCAGAGTTGTCGTCGATTTCTACTACCGGTCTGATTGAGTCTGGTGAGCTGACTTTTAGCAAGGGTGTATTGGCCAAGCATGGGGAACTGTCTCCACGCGAACGTGAAGTGCTGCGTTGTTGCCTGGATGGCATGACGGTATCGCAAATCGCAAACAAATTCGCGCGTAGTGTAAAAACCATTAGTGGACAAAAGCAATCCGCATTTCGCAAGTTGGGTATTCGTAACGATAGCGAGCTGTTTAAAATCCAGCATCAATTAAAAAATCTGTAAAAGGGTTCTTCATGGCATTTGCAACATCTGCTGCTTGTGTACTGGTTGTTGATGATTCGTTAACGAGTTGTATTGCAATCGAAAAGCAATTGACCAGACTGGGATGCCGTGTGTTTACCGCAAAAGATGGTGCGGCAGCATTATCACAGCTGCAAGATACATCATTTGACTTGGTGCTACTTGATTGCTTCATGCCGGTAATGGATGGCTTTACTGTGGCACGCAAGATCAGGCAACAGGAGCGGGAATCTGGTCGTCGTCATTTGCCTGTGATTGCGATTTCAGGAGACACTGACGACGCCCATGTGCAACTGTGTCTTGAGTGCGGCATGGATGGTGTATTAGCTAAACCGCTGCCGTTAGACGGGCTGGAAAAAATACTGGCATTGTGGTGTGGACAGACACCGGGGTCGATAGATGTTGCCGATTTGAAAGCGGTGGATTTGCCAGCGCTGTTTCGTAGTACATCCCGAGAGGATTGTGCCTTGCTCATGCAAGCAGTCAATGCAGGTCATGTCGAGGCCATTAAACGGTTGGTACATCGAATGAAAGGCGCTGCGCTGACGATGAAAGCTGATGTGATGGTTGCAACCTTAAAACGGATCGAGGCAACCTTGATGGCATCACCCCGATCTGTATCCTTATTGCAAGAAGATATGTTGGTACTAATACAACAGATTGATGCTTTATAAATTTCGGTTCTTTTAAGCACCGATCCAAGGTAAACCATCTTTGCACCAGCCATCGACAGTCTTCCGATGGCCCTCACTATCTTTATTTCCTTCAAAGCCGCCCAGAATGTCATAACACTGCGTAAAGCCGTTTTCTGTGGCTAACTTGGCAGAGTGGCGTGAACGTACGCCAGAGCGGCATAAAAACAATAATACGGTGTCTTTGGTCACTGTTTTTTCTAGTTGGGTAATAAATGCTGCATTTGGCTGACCAGCGGGATATTGATTCCATTCCACTGCCAGATGTTGTTCAGCAGGTAAGTCGACTTTGCCGACCCAGTCACGTTCGGCGTTAGTACGAACATCAACTAATTTGATATCCGCATCATTTTGCAAAAGTGCATAAGCCTCTTTCGCGGTGACCGCTCCTGCGTAGGGCAGTTGTTCGGTCTGAGCGCGCTGGTGTGCCAGAGACAGGGTGATCTGGTTCGATGTTGGCATATTGAAACTCGTCAGGTTTAAAATAAGTATGACTATTATAATAACGTTATCCGAGGAAATCCTTGATTCTCTTTTTGCATTATTTTGGTGCTAATATGAAATTTTGCACCAAAATAGATGCACAAAAAAGGTGTTTCCTTTTTTTTTGCTCTTTTATGGTGAGGTTGCGTGCATATTTTGCGAGGAAATCATGCAACTGCTTGAATAAGTGCATTGTTTGTCTGGCGTAAGAAGTGGTTGGCACGAAATCTGCTATCATCCCTTGTTAAGTTCAGGCAATGTTATTGATTGTATCGGTCAAGATTATACGGGGCATATAGACCGGTAATCTAAGAGTAAATTTACAGTACTTCCTCGTTTTTAGGAGATTCGCATGGCAAGCACGGCCGCAGATGTTTTGAAATTGGTTAAAGAAAACGATGTCAAATTTGTTGATTTCCGTTTTACAGACACACGAGGTAAGGAACAACACGTCAGTGTTCCGGTTTCTCACTTTGATCTGGATAAATTCGAATCCGGACACGCATTTGATGGTTCATCGATTGCTGGCTGGAAAGGTATCGAATCTTCCGACATGTTGTTGATTCCTGATCCATCCACTGCGAACATCGATCCGTTCATGGAAAATACGACATTGTTCATGCAATGTGACGTGATCGAGCCATCCGATGGTAAAGGTTACGACCGTGATCCGCGTTCTATCGCTAAACGTGCTGAAGCGTATTTGAAATCTTCCGGTCTGGGTGACACAGCTTACTTTGGTCCTGAACCTGAATTCTTCATTTTTGATGAAGTACGCTGGGATGAAGGCATGTCCGGTTCTTTCGTTAAAATAGGTTCGGATGAGGCTTCCTGGAGCCGTGGTGCGAAAATTGAAGGTGGTAATACTGGTCACCGTCCTTCAGTCAAAGGCGGGTATTTCCCAGTTCCTCCAGTCGATAGTTTTCAGGATATGCGTTCTGAAATGTCGATGATTCTGGAATCCATGGGTATTCCTGTTGAAGTGCATCACCACGAAGTGGCAGGTGCCGGTCAAAATGAACTGGGTACACGTTTTTCGACGTTAGTCGAACGTGCTGACTGGACACAAGTATTAAAATACGTGGTCTGGAATGTAGCGCATACCTATGGTAAGACAGCGACATTTATGCCTAAGCCATTAGTTGGCGACAACGGTTCTGGTATGCACGTTCACCAATCCGTATGGAAAGACGGCAAGAATTTGTTTGCAGGTGACGGTTATGCCGGTTTGTCTGAGTTTGCCCTGTATTACATTGGCGGTATCATCAAACATGCAAAAGCATTGAACGCGATTACTAATCCGGGTACTAACTCATACAAGCGTCTGGTACCAGGTTTTGAGGCGCCGGTTAAACTGGCATATTCGGCACGTAACCGTTCTGCATCGATCCGTATCCCGCACGTTGCCAATCCTAAAGGCCGTCGTATCGAAACACGTTTTCCTGATCCACTGGCGAATCCATACCTGTGCTTCTCGGCATTGTTAATGGCAGGTCTTGATGGCGTTCAAAACAAGATTCATCCAGGTGAGGCAGCATCGAAAGATTTGTATCATTTGCCGCCAGAAGAAGACAAACTGATCCCGACAGTCTGTTCTTCACTGGAAGAAGCATTGGAAAATCTGAATAAGGATCGTGAGTTCTTGACACGTGGTGGTGTATTTAGCGATAGCATGATTGATGCTTATCTGGATTTGAAGGCCCAGGAAGTTCAACGTTATCGCATGACAACACATCCGATTGAGTTCGATATGTATTATTCATTGTAATTTACAGTCGACAACGTTGCTGAAAAAGGGAAGGCTTGCTTTCCCTTTTTCATATCGGATGAAACGTTGTTTGAACGTCAGCATAGTTTGTCACAGCAGTATACTTGTCATACACTTGTTCTCACTTCAATGACCACTAGCGGTGAGCTTATGAATGTGAACATTCTGGCAATGCTGTTGTTGTTGGTAACGATGCAGGTACAAGCACAGAATAATGTCTATCTGTGTGAAGGTGATGATGGTGCAAGTGAATATCGCAATACACTTTCTAGTGGCGTATGCAGACAAGTTGATTTACCCCATCTTGTCATCGTCAAGCCTGATGATGGTTCGGCAGCCGGCTCTACAGCCATGCCGCCACCGGAGTCATTGAGGTTCTCCGGTCAAGACAAACGATCCGGTCAGAAACAAGCACTGGAAATCCAGTTGCGAACAGCAGAACAACGGTTGACTACGTTAAAAAGAGAATTTAACGGCGGTGAACCAGAGCGACGTGGTGATGAACGAAACTATGCAAAATACCAGCAGCGTGTTGCTAAAATGCAAGAGGAAGTCATCCGTGCAGAGCAGTATGTAGATACATTGAAACAGGAATTGAGCCGTTAATGAAGTAGTACTGACAACAAGCCTGATTGCTTTAGTAATTCTGATTGTATTGTCTCATTGGCGGTAGGTTTTCTTGTTTATTGCCAAGGAAATGAACGGAAATGAAATCGGCAATTACTCAGTTGGACGGTTTGGATTTACTAGCTTCCGGCGTCGTCGGTCTCGATAGTGACGGTGGTATTGTCTATGCCAATGCCGCAGCAGAAAATCTTCTGGAAAATTCCTTCAAGGCATTGTTGCATCAAAAGTTGCATGATCTGTTTTTAAATGGTGACGAGCTCACAGAACTGTTCTCTCAGGCAGTCGAGCAACAGTTTGCCGACAAACGTGTCGATCTGGTTTTAGAACGCACTGGACGTGATCCACTGCAAGTGCATATGACTGTCACAGCGCTAGACAGAGCCGATATGCCGGTATTGCTCGAATTGCGCCAGAATGTACAACAAATGAAAGTCGATCGTGAAGAGCGACTTTTAGACCAGAGTCAGGCCAATAAAGAATTAATCCGTAATCTTGCCCATGAGATCAAAAATCCATTAGGTGGTATCCGTGGTGCGGCACAATTACTGGAAATGGAGTTGCCCGAGCGCCATTTGAAAGAGTTGAGCGAATACACACAAGTAATCATTAAAGAAGCCGACAGATTGCAAACATTAGTCGACAGATTACTGGCACCACATCGTCGCCCGCATATTGTCGGCGATGTCA
>JAATFN010000394.1 GCA_015655165.1 Betaproteobacteria bacterium
AAACCTTCTTTTTTCTGGAAATACCATGCCAACATCAAGGGCATGGCAATTTTCATGACTTCGGATGGTTGTACCACAACCCCTAAATTGATCCAGCGGCGTGAACCGTTTCTAATCAGGCCAAACATCGCCACAGCCACTAATAACACGATGCCAATCACATAAACAGGTACCGCCAGGCGCATTAACAATTGGGGCGGAATATTGGCCGCAATCCACATCAGGATGAATGCAAGGACAATATTGCGCAATTGGTCTTCAACACGCCCCGGAAAATTCATACCGGCCGAGTACAGTGTAATCAGACCCACTGAGAGAATCAGAAAGATAATCAATGACAGTGTCCCGTCAAATACCGAGACATATGGCTTGATCACTTGAAAGAAAGAGCGTTTATTCAGACTCATAGTTTTCTCGATGATAAACGGTCACGTACAACTCCGGCCGGTTAATCCGGAATGATTTCAGGACCATCTTCGCTAATGGTTGGCGTTGTTTCGATTTCAGGCTCTTCTTGTACTGGCGGCGCCACTTTTACTACTGCATCGCCAGGACGCTTGCCCAACAAATAATAATCGAGCACTTTACGTACTAAAGGTGCTGCAACGGTCGCACCATAACCACTGTTTTCAACTACTACTGCAATCGCGATCTTAGGGTTATCCGCAGGCGCAAAACCGATATACAAACCGTTATCATGCAGGTTTTTGGCCAGCTTGTTGGCATCATATTTCTCGTTTTTCTTGATACTGACAACCTGGGCAGTCCCTGTTTTACCAGCAACCAGATACGGTGCATTACCAAACGTACGCGTGCCTGTGCCCTCTTTATTCACCCCGATCATCGCCCGTTTTACGACGTCGATATTTTCCTGTTTTAACGGAATACGGTAGCTTTCTTTGGGGACTGTCATCGCCATTTCGTGTGTAATACCGTCTTCGATCATTTTGACCAGATGCGGCTTCATCACGACACCATCATTTGCCAGATTGGCAATCGCATGCGCCATTTGAATCGGTGTAAACGAGTTATACCCCTGCCCGATACCCAACGAAATCGTGTCTCCGGCAATCCAGCGTTGTTGTTCCGGCTTACGAAATGTAGAACGTTTCCATGCAGTCGACGGTAAAATGCCACGGCGCTCATGCTCCAGATCAATACCTGTTAATTGCCCAAAACCAAAGGGTTTCATGAAATCATGGATCGTATCGACACCCATATCATTGGCCAATACGTAATAATAGGTATCACTCGACTCGACAATGGATTTATGCATGTTCACATAACCACGCCCGCCTTCGTACAAGTCACGAAAGCGGTGGTTACCAAGCATAAAGTAGCCTGGATCGAAAATCGTATCTTGCGGACGGCGTTTGCCGGTTTCCAAGGCACCCAATGCCATATATGGCTTATAGGTTGATGCCGGTGAATAGGTGCCACTCAAAGGGCGATTCAACAATGGCCGGTCCGGCGAGTTATTCAGCGCATCCCAACTCGTCTGGTCAATGCCCTCTACAAACAAATTCGGATCATATGACGGTTGTGATACATATGCCAGAATATCGCCTGTAGCAGGCTCTATAGCGACTAAAGCACCTTTAGCACTGCCGAATGCCTCTTCGATAATCTTCTGCAACTCGATATCGATCGATAAAATCAGATTTTTCCCCGGTGATGCCGTCACGCGTGACAAGGTGCGTACAGCACGTCCACTCGCAGAAATCTCCACTTCTTCGTAACCTGTCTGACCATGCAGATACTCTTCGTAACTCTTCTCAAGTCCCTCTTTACCGATATACGACGTACCATTGTAATTCGCAGCATTGTCCATTGTGGAAATACGTGTCATATCGCGCTGACTGATGCGGCCGATATAGCCGATCACATGGGCACCCGTAGCACCATACGGATACTGGCGAAACAGGCGTGCCTGGACATCCACGCCAGGAAAGCGGTAGCGCTGTGCTGTAAATTTGGCCACTTCCTCGTCGGACAGACGCATCAATAAGGGAATACTCTCGAAATTACGCGACTCGTCCATCAACTTCTGAAACCGGCGACGGTCACGCGGTGTGATGTCGACCAAGGTACTTAATTCCTTGATCAAATCATCTAGATTGACCTCGATTTTTGACGGCGTAATTTCAAGCGTGTAAGCAGAGTAGTTACGCGCTAATACCACCCCGTTACGATCCATGATCAGCCCACGATTAGGCACAATAGGCACAACAGAAATGCGGTTGTTTTCGGCTTTCGAAGCGTAAGCATCATGACGCACGACCTGTAACCAGAAAAACCTTAAAAACAGCAGAAAAAAGCAGACAGACACCACTACAATGGCAGCAAAGACCCGCTGCCGAAACAGTTGCAACTCGGATTCGGTGTTCTTGAGCTCGATCATGACTTATAGAGGACGGTTGTCATCACGATTGACGACCCGCCTTTGTGGCATTAATAACAGCCAAGTCACGATCGGCCACAACATGGCACTGATCAGACTGGCACTGAAATAATGCCAGTAATTGGGGGCCTGACCGGACACCAGTAACCGTATCACCAGTTGCACAACCTGCATGAACAAAATCAGCAGCAGAATATATAAGGCTTGCGTTCTGACAGGAAACCACAATACCCGACGATGGATCATGATGGAGACATAAGACAGCAACGTGTATGCCAAGGCGTTTTCACCCAGCAACGTTGACGAGGCCACATCCATCAACATACCCATGAGAAACGCGATGCTAATACCAACACGACGCGGCTCATGCAGATTCCAGAAAACAAGTGTCAACGCCACAAAATCAGGCACCCACAACCAGGTTCCCCAAGGCATCAGATTCAAAGAAAAGGCAAAAATCAAGCTTAACCCGATAAAAAGCGGGTTAACCGGTAATAAAATGTGGTGTGGCCGATGCATCACGCGCTTTTGCCTCCCACAGTATCCAATAATCCCGATGCCGGTATTGCCGGTGTGGCGCCTGCATTGTTGTCGCCGTCTTTTTGCCCGCCTTGGCCGCTATTTCGTAGGCGTCTATTGATACCACCTTCGTTTTTCTTCAAGGTATTTTCCAACTCGGGTCTGGGCACCTGTTCTTTTTCGGTCAATAAAATCAAAAACATCTTGTTACGATCAATGCCACCAATCGGCTGACAAATAATACGGGCAAATGCAGCTGTCGACTTGGTCTCGATCTGAGACACAGTCGCGACAGCCAATCCAGGTGGATACACATTATCAATACCCGAGGTGACCAGCACATCTCCCTTCTGGATATCGGCATTGGTTGCCATAAAACGCAAGTCCAGCTCCCCGGACTGTCCGCTACCATAAGCAACACTACGCAGGCCATTACGCAACACCTGAACAGGAATGGCCTGATCCTGGTCGGTTAACAAGGTCACTTCCGACCATAAGGGAAATACACGGGTAACCTGACCGACAACACCGATATCATCAATGACAGGCTGGCCAGCTGCCACATCATGGTGAGAACCACGATTTAAAATGATTTTCCGGGTAAATGGATCACGGGCGTCATACAGTACTTCGCCAACCAATGAGCGAATCGGCATATTTTGCTGCATATGCAATAAACTGCGTAACTGGTTATTTTCTGCAAGAATTTGCTGTTCGCGTTGCAAAGCTTGTGAATTGAGCACACGTTGAGAGCGTAATTCCTCGTTTTCACGTTGCAATACATTCAAAGAAGAGAAATACCCGCCAACCGAATAGGCGATATCACGTGGCATCAATGCCAACACCTGTAAAGGATACAAGGTAATACCTACGCCCACACGTACCTTCTCCAGCAGATGCATGCGCGCATCAACCATCAACATGACAAGGGCCAGCAGTACAAAAAAACCTGCACGAACACGCGCCGGCGTCCCTTGTTTAAAAAGTGGTGGGGTATCATCCATGAGATTGTTAGACAACCTGGTCCGGGTAAACGCGAGCTTTTACCCGCGAACAAATACAAAAAAGACGTTATGCCGGAAATAACAAGAAACGACAAAGACAAATAACAAAACAGATAGAACGTCATTTCCGTATGATCATATCACCAACATGAAATGACCATATGAAGGAAATAACATACTACCTGACTCTGTTTGTCGGTTAGCCCCGAGGGGCTCTCCAAAACGAATTACTCGTTGGAGAAAATGGCGCCTAACTTGTCCATACGGTCTAGCGCCATACCTGAGCCACGCACAACGCACGTAAGCGGGTCTTCTGCAACAATCACTGGCAAACCTGTTTCTTCCATCATTAAACGGTCCAGATCACGCAATAATGCGCCACCACCGGTCAACATCATGCCTTTTTCGGCAATATCGGCACCCAGCTCAGGTGGTGTTTGCTCCAACGCATTTTTGACCGCCGAGACGATATTATTCAACGGATCGGTCAATGCTTCGAGAATTTCATTACTGGAAATGGTAAACGAACGGGGAATACCTTCGGACAAATTACGCCCCTTGACTTCCATTTCCCTGACCTCGGAACCAGGAAAAGCAGAACCGATTTCTTTTTTGATCATTTCAGCAGTCTGTTCGCCAATCAACATGCCGTAGTTACGACGGATATAATTGACAATTGCCTCGTCAAACTTGTCGCCACCCACGCGAACAGAGCCTTTATAGACCATACCGCCCAAGGAAATGATGCCGACTTCGGTGGTACCACCACCGATATCGACCACCATCGAACCGGTTGCGTCAGATACCGGCAAACCGGAACCTATGGCCGCTGCCATTGGCTCTTCGATCAAAAATACCTGAGAGGCACCTGCTCCCATGGCAGACTCCCGGATTGCACGGCGTTCGACTTGTGTCGAGCCGCATGGTACACAAATAATGATGCGCGGTGACGGACGGAGCATTTTGGAGTCATGTGCCATACGGATAAACTGGCGCAACATTTGCTCTGTCACGGTAAAATCGGCAATCACGCCGTCTTTCATCGGACGGATCGCCTCGATGTTGCCTGGGACTTTACCCAGCATTTGCTTGGCTTCTTTGCCGACGGCCTGAATCGTTTTTTTGCCGTTTGGGCCACCTTGTTGGCGAATTGCGACAACAGACGGCTCATCCAGTACAATACCTTGTCCACGAACATAAATCAGGGTGTTTGCCGTGCCAAGATCAATGGCAAGGTCATTTGAAAAGTAGCTGCGTAAAAATCCAAACATGAATTGTCCTGATGCGCTTTTAGCGCGCGCTGTATTTATATGAATAGGGGGAACGTCCTTTATGACTGCGATACTCGGTACGGCATCTGCAAGACATGAGTTCTATTTCGTCATTCTACCTTATAATTCACTTGAAACCAGTACACAAATTTGCCAAAAACCGATGCTTGATACAAGATTCTGATTCTGTTTTTTATTAGCAACAAGATTACCCGATGTCTGGCAGATCATTGCATCTGTATTGTCTGGCCAAAGTCCTGCAAAGGTCACTCGAAAATATCAACCTTTTTCCCGGCGCTTTACGCTGTCGCTCCCATTATGTCACTTGCCCTATCCGATGTTAAACACCTTGCCATCCTGTCCCGTCTTGAACTTGACGACGACCAGGCAGCACAAACACTGGACAAACTCAACAGTATTTTCGCGCTGGCAGAACAAATGCAAGCAGTCGATACCACGGGCATTGACCCGCTTAGCCACCCGATTGCCATGCTGAGCGATGACCTGACACTACGTCTTCGCGAAGATATTGTTACAGAACACAACCATCGTGTCGACTATCAGCAACCCGCGCCAGCAACACAAGACGGTTTATATCTTGTCCCAAAGGTCATCGAATAATTTTCAGATCAATCTTATTCATGATTCGCCTCCGACATATCGGATTATTGCAAATTAGCCCTGATTTGACGCATGTATACCAAGACCATTAAAGAACTTTCGACACTGTTGCTGGAAAAAAAGATTTCCGCCACAGAACTCGCCACCTTGTTTCTAGACAGAATCGACGCCAGCGACTTAAATGCATTCCTGCATGTCGAGCGCGATCTGACCTTGCAACAAGCCAAGCTTGCTGATGCACGCATTGCCAAGA
>JAATFN010000353.1 GCA_015655165.1 Betaproteobacteria bacterium
GTGGTGCTGTTGTGCAATGGCTACGTGACGGTTTAGGCATCATTGAACGCTCGATGGATATCGAGGCTTTGGCCGCCTCAGTCGAAGACAATGGCGATGTTTATTTTGTGCCGGCGTTTACCGGTCTGGGTACGCCTTATTGGGATCCTTATGCACGCGGCAGCATACAAGGATTGACGCGTGGCACTACCAAAGGCCACATCGCGCGTGCTGCACTGGAAAGTATTGCATTCCAGACTGCCGATGTCTTGGCGGCCATGCAAAAAGATGCCCACATTCCCTTACATGAATTAAGGGTGGACGGGGGTGCTGCGAATAATAATGTGTTACTCCAGTTTCAGGCAAATATATTAAATGTCCCTGTGATCCGTCCTAAAGTAACAGAAACAACAGCATTAGGCGCTGCCTATCTGGCAGGCCTGGCAACCGGTTTTTGGGGAAATACAGCTGAATTATCGTCACTATGGCAAATAGACCGTACGTTTACACCGGATATGTCCGACGATCAAAGAGGTTATCTTGCATCACGTTGGCATTTGGCAGTTGAGCGCGCAATGTCGTGGTCTGTGACATAATGCTAGCATTCGTTTAAAAGTAGCTTAAAATAACTTGTTTGTTCCACCACGCGATTAACGCCACATGGTTATCGTTTGTATCAGAAGGATTTGATCTATGTCATTCATTGCCACAATACGTACTTCATTATTACTTGGTGCCGCCTTAATAGGCATACATTCCACAGCCCAAGCAGTCGACTCTTTCTCGCTCGAAGCAGCTGCAGGCGAAAACCGTACGCAATTACTACGTGCCGCAGCGCAATGGAATTGGGATAAAAGCTGGTTTGATTCAAATGGTACGCACCTGAGCGGTTACTGGGATCTGTCTTTGGCGATGTGGCAAGAAAACCGCTACAAAAATATTGAAGGTAAAACAGAACGTTTTGCCGATATCGGCTTTACCCCTGTTTTCCGTTTTGAACGTTCCAACAAAAAAGGACCTTATGCAGAAGCCGGTATCGGTGTGCATTTGTTCTCGGAATTGTATGACAACGATGGCCATCGTCTGGCAACTGCCTTCCAGTTTGGCGACCATATTGGCGCCGGCTATGTTTTTTCCAACGGACTGGATCTTGGCTTAAAACTGCAGCATTTCTCTAATGGCGGCATTAAAAAACCAAACGGTGGTGTCAACTTCGCCGTACTACGCGTCGCTTACCCGTTTTAATTTCTGCCCAGAAGACCTATTATCTGTAATGCCCCCCCAAAGGTTGGACTTCACATCCGGCTTTGTGGGGGCATTTACGTTGATATGTCACGAGCTTGCACCTCCATTGCGCCTGACATGCCAACTTCCAAGCGTAAAAAGATTCGTTCAAGGTCAATCAACGCACATCGGGAAACAGACGATATTCGGCAGGAACCCAACGATAACCCTGTTTTTTATCAACAGATATTCGCCCTATGCCTGGAAACGGGATATGCGCACCGGCAACCCAGTATTTCTGCACGCCAGACAAAGCAAGCAGTGCCCGACGTGATGCTACCGCTGTCTTTTTATCCCAGTCAAACTCGATGGCGACTTCAGGATGCGGAAATTGTACGGCAACATTATGTACAATATCCCCCCAAACCAGAAGATGCTGGTCACGAGAAGAAAAAAGATAAGCAGTGTGTCCGGGCGTATGTCCTGGTGCGGAAATAGCAGCCACACCGTCCCGTATTTTTTGCCCTGCTTGAAAGATCGTAAGCTTACCAGAAGCAATGTACGGTGCGACCGCATCACGCGACATCTTAAAGAGCGCTTGCTGATCCTTCGGTGCGCGCGTCGCTTCTATCTCGCTTAGCCAGTAATCCGCATCGGCCCTGGATACAAAAACCTGTGCATTTGGAAAGGCCATTTCCCCGTTTTGTGCAAGAAGACCTCCGGCGTGATCTGGATGTAGATGTGTCAGCAAAATGGTATCGATTTGTGAAGGCTCATACCCTGCCGCACGTAGATTCTCAATCACAAAACCCAAGTTGGCGCCAAATAGTTTTGCGGTTCCGGTATCCACCAGAATCACATGCTCCTTCGTGTGAACAAGATAGGCATTGACAGCAGTCTGGATTGGTTTGGCATACGTCAAATATGACTGTACGAGAGAAGACTGGATCGTCTTTTCACTTACGCCACCAAGAAGGGTGGCATCAATATCAACAAAGCCGTCATACAATGCAGTCACTTCAAATTGACCAAGTTGCATCCGGAAATAACCTGGTACTTGTTCCTTCTGTTGTGGCGGTATTTCAGCGTGTACTAGCGATTCGGTCGCACCTGCAACAATGGCACCAACCATGACACAGGCTCCCAGAAGACGGTTTACTCGTTTTACACATGTTTTCATTATCTTATTGTTTCCTAAGTGTTTTTTACTAACCATGACATATTGCCGAAATTCGGTACGGATAAATAAATGTATCCAGTGCGCATTCAGCTATTTCAATACGATAGGATATAAGAGAAAATATTTCTCCAGTGGAGACAATCTTTATAATGGATGGATATATTTTGTCGTCAATTGAGCCAATAATGAATGATCAACTAAATGGCATTGCCGCTTTTGTTGCTGCCGCGAAAGCAGCCAGCTTTGCAGTTGCAGCCAAACAAATGGGCTTATCGCGTTCAGCCGTCGGCAAAGCCATTGCCCGGCTGGAAAAGCGCCTTGGTGTGCAACTGTTTCATCGCACGACACGTAGTTTGCATTTGACGCACGAAGGCGCACTATTCTATGAACGGTGTTCGGGTGCACTCGCTGAAATCAATGCTGCAGAACAGAGCTTTGATGTAGCACAGCATGACCCGGTTGGTCGCATACGCATTAGTGTACCGGTCTTATTGGGGCGTCATTGCATTGCACCGATTCTGGTCAAACTTGCAAAAGCCCACGCACAGCTGGAAATCGATGTCGCTTTTACAGATCGCCCGGTTGATCTGTTCGAAGATGGTTTTGATCTGGCGATCCGTACAGGAGCACTCGCCAACGAGTTTGACTTGAAGGCCCGTCGACTGGGCTCACAAGACATGGTGTTATGTGCCTCGCCATCTTACCTCCTGATGCGGGGAACACCATTCAAGCTTGACGATATCGCATCTCATGACACACTGCCCTATTGCAGGGGCAATAGCATTCTCGCTTGGCGCTTTACAGACCGGGGGCGTCAATACGACATAAAAACAACGGGACGGATTCGCTTTGATGATCTGGCATCTATTGCAGATGCCGCAACTGAGGGATGTGGACTTGCCTGGCTTCCCTCGTGGTTGATCACAAATCAACTACAGACAGGACAATTGGTCGAAGTCTTACAGGATCTGCGTGGGCCAGGCTTTGATATTTATGCAGTCTGGCCGCTCGCACGCTATCTGCCAATGCGTGTACGCGTTGTCATCGATGAACTTGTCGCAAGACTGCCATTCATGTCCGGACACAAATAATCTAGCCATACAACGAGACACCCCTATCGATAGAGCACAATCTACACGTATCTACAATCAAGACCGTCCATATACTGCTTTAACATACAAAATGCCCGATGCTACAATCGGGCATTGATAAGTAACACATAGTGTCAACCGATTTTAGGACAAACCAGTCGGCACTTATTTGCGCACTTTATGATGAACACCGTAAAACCATAGCAGCGCACTCAATAGCACGCTGACTGCAACACCGATCGCAATTTTTAACGCACTCTCAAACAACAATGGTGCCACCGCACCTGAAACTAATGCAAATAAGAACATTTGCACAAAGCTCATCATTGAAGAAGCCAACCCTTTCATTTGAGGAAAAATCTCCAGCGTTTTTAGCATCATGCAGGGAATGACCAATGACATCCCCAATGAATATAAAAATACCGGAAATACTGCCCATGGAATCGCCGCAGTAAATAAGCTGTTATAGGCGATGTTAAACACCATGCCTACTGCCATCACCACAAATCCCGATATCAATAACGTATCCGATGATATCTTGTTCGCAAAACGGCCATTGATCCAAGAGCCTATCATCATTCCGCTAATTAACGGAATGAATAGCCAGGCAAACGCCGTCTCCGGTAGATGGAGAATGCGCATAATAAAGTAAGGTGCGGCCGAGATATATAATGCCAGACCCGAGAACACTAAACCAAAAGCCAGTGTCCCGATCAAAAATTGCGGATGTTTAATTGCAGTAATATAGTTACCGATAATGGTTTTAAGATGTAACGGTTGCCTTTGCGATTGTGGTAAGGATTCAGGCAATGCTTTCCAGGCAGCGACCAACACCACAATTGAAAACAACAACAAAAATGCAAATACTGCACGCCAGCTCAAGTGTGTACTGATATAGCCACCGATAATAGGTGCGATGGCTGGCGCCAGACCAAAAACCATCATGATATTGGCCATCATTTTCTGGGCAACAGCACCGCTAAATTTGTCACGTACAATCGCCTGCCCGATGATGACACCAGCACCTGCGGACATGCCCTGAATCACACGACAAAATAACAATACACCGAACGTTGGTGCGAAAATTGCGCCAATCGTTCCAATAATAAATAACCAGAGTGAAGCAAAAATAACAGGACGCCGGCCAAATGTGTCCGATATCGTACCGTGAAACAATGCCATGATCGCATAAGCAAATAAATAGGCACTTAATGTTTGCTGAACGACTTCCTGACCAACATCAAAGTCTTGCCCGATATTGAAAAAGGATGGGAGATAGGTATCAATTGCAAATGGACCTACCATAGCTAAACCAGCCAAAACCACCGTGAGCATACGTGTGTTGCCCATTGACATAAAAACTCCAAATAAAAAGTGGTTTGCACAAAAACCGGTGCAAACCACTCAATGCACGGTAATAATTGATGTATTTTAGAAAAAATACCGCATGCGCTACCAAATTGATCAACTGATAATGGTACGTCTTATTATCTAAGCATACAACTGGCTAACTGTTGGATGTGTGCTTATGCAACGGATGATTGTAAAAAACATCCACCTCATACAAGCCAATATAGTCTAGGCAAACCTTCACAGCGAAGCACCGGCTACGGATGCGTCAAATGTGTCAGCAACCATTGGCCTTTCCCATCGAGCAACAACATGTCATCATGGAAATGATCCAATGTACTGCGATGACCGATACTGACAAGAATAGCAGTTGGTAATGCTGTCTTTAATAACGCATACAACGCATACTCGAGACCTTCATCTGTTGCAGATGTTGCTTCATCCATAAATACAAGCTTCGGCTGGTTATATAAGACACGTGCAAATGCGAGCCGTTGTTGCTCACCAATAGAAAGAATACCGGCCCAATCACGTACTTCATCCAGTTTATTTTTTAGGTGTGACAAATTCACTTTATCTAACGCTTCAAGCAGTCGTACATCATCTGCTTGTGTAGCATTCGCAGGATAGGCAATAGCATTACGTAAATCCCCCAATGGCAGATAGGGTCTTTGTGACAAAAATAAGCTATCAGTTCCTGTAGCGCGTAACACACTTCCTGTTGCATAAGGCCACAATCCAGCTATCGCACGCAACAACGTTGTTTTACCACTGCCTGATGGCCCCTTAATTAGCAGTGTTTGCCCAGGTTTGAGTTGTAAATCAAGCGCATGAATCAAGGGAGTGCCATCCGGGCGTGTCACATTGAGATGATCAATAGAAAATTGTGTCTGTGAATGTTGTGTTGTGATGGCGGGTAACGCCCGTGTCTTTTCATTTGCCTCCACAAAGCCACTTAAACGATTCAACGCTGCTCTGTACTGTGCAAACGTATCATAAGATGTTCTAAAGAAAGATAAGGCATCTTGCACTTGTCCAAATGCGGTAGATGTTTGCATCACATCTCCCAACTTGATTGTGCCCGCAAAAAATCGTGGAGCTTGCAAAATAAACGGGAATACGACCGCAATCTGGCTAATGACAAGGTTGTAACCATCAAACTTCAACCCCCGGTACACCAACGCCCATGCATTATTGATGATTGCAGCAAACCGCTGTAAAAGATTTTTCTTTTCAACTACGTCACCCCGGTAGAAAGCCACGTTTTCTGCATATTCCCGCAATCTTACTAACGCATACCGGAAATTCGCACCCAACAATTCATTTAAGAAATTCAGTCTGATCAATGGCCGACCAATACTAAATGCAATGACTGTAGCAACAATAACATACACATATACTAGAAAGACCATTGCGCGATTGATTTCAGTCGTTCCAATAACTAGCGGGCCAGACAAGGACCATAAAATGATAGTGAATGCAACAAGCGATATCAACGCACTCAATGCGCCAATTGCCAGTGTGCGTGTCAATGTCACAAATGTTTGTATGTCTTTTTCAATACGTTGATCCGGGTTGTCAATCGACTCCTCCAGAAATTGTGCACGGTAATATGCCTGCCCATTGATCCAGTCTGAAGTCAGTATTTCCGTCAACCATACCCGCCAGCGAATATCAAATGCCTGGGAAAGATAGGCATTAAATATTGTGGTAACAACATGGATTGCTGCTAATACAGCAAATAGACCCATATATGTCCAGAAACCGTTGATGTCTGATGCTTGAAGCGCACTGTAAAATCCGTTATACCAAAATGAAAACAACACAGACATACGCACCGCAAACAAGGCAAAAAATATCAGTAATGCGATAATTGCGCTTGGATGCCAATTTATTCTGGGATCCAAGTAATGCCCACCAATACGCCAAAATTGTTTTCCCCAACGGGTGGTCTTTATCAATGCATAAGTCACCAGAAAAAATCCAGCGCAAGCAATGACATAAGTTTGCAGCAACCAGATTACACTGTTGCCAATTTCATGATGCCAGTCCATTGTTCACCATTTCAGTTGCTTGTGAGATCTGCATTGCAGATACAATATAACTTTCTTTTCCAACACTGCTATGCATTGTGCCTCACATTCGCCACCAAGTAAAAATGTGCCATATGCTATTTGCGTGTTGGTAGATTGCTCTTGTGTTAATGTGCATCAATCGACATAAAAAAGGACAAC
>JAATFN010000304.1 GCA_015655165.1 Betaproteobacteria bacterium
AATATGTTGTCACGCCTGCGACATGGTTTACCCGTGCACCCGACAATTACACACACGAACAAGCAGCAACGTTGACAACTGCCGGCTTGACAGCCTGGCGTGCACTGGTCGTTGACGGTCAGATCAAGGCAGGCGACATAGTACTTGTCATGGGTACAGGTGGCGTTTCCATCTTTGCCCTGCAACTGGCCAAAGCGATGGGTGCGACTGTCGTTGCAACCTCATCGTCGGATGAAAAACTCGAACGCCTGCGCGCATTGGGTGCGGACCATGTAATTAACTACCGTACCCACACAGACTGGGGACAAAAGGTACGGGATGTGACAGGCGGAATGGGTGTGGATATCGTCGTTGAAGTCGGTGGAGCAAATACGCTGGCCCAATCGATTACCGCCTGCCGCGTTGATGGACATATCGCCTTGATCGGTGTGTTAACAGGTCTGCAGGGCGAAGTGCCGACAGTGCACTTGATGCGCCTGCAACAAACATTAAAAGGATTGATTGTTGGCAGCCGCCAGCACCAGATCGACTTTGTACGTGCATTGAATATACTCTCATTACGCCCGGTGATCGATAGTGCCTATCCATTGAAAAATATTGCATCAGCCTTTACCCATCAGTTAAGCGGCAAGCACTTCGGCAAGATCTGCCTGTCTTACTAATGCCTGTTCGCAACAGCTGACAAAGATAGTACTGGATGCACATGACCAATCCGTTGCGGCCAGCATGGCCCAACGGATACACTTTTTTCTGGTTTGTTTTTTTCAGGGAAACAAACCGAACTTCCTGTGTTATTTCCCGTCAAATAGCATGCAACATCTGGCATGTCTATTCTTGTCATCAAACAATATTAGCCCTCCTCTGCACAACGACACCGGTCCCGTTACTTTTTCGAAATAGGACATATTGTCAGTACATCTCTGGCCAATACAATGATGTCTTGTCGCCTATACTCGACGCATGGTGGTCAACACGCATTATCCCGGGTGTTAAAAATGCCTTATTTTTTCCAGAGAACACACCAATGAGCACGCTCACAGTCAAAGACATTATTGCGTTGGGTTTCATGACATTTGCACTATTCGTCGGGGCCGGCAATATCATCTTTCCCCCACTTGTCGGTCTGCATGCCGGACCACATGTCACCATTGCCGCACTCGGTTTTTTAGTCACCGCAGTCGGGTTACCGGTGCTCACTGTCATCGCGATTGCCAAAGCGGGTGGGGCAATGGACGTATTAAGCAGTCCGATTGGACGATTCGCCGGTTTATTACTGACCATTATCTGCTACCTTGTGGTCGGCCCTTTTTTTGCGTCCCCTCGTACAGCAACGGTATCGTTCGAAGTTGGCCTGGCCCCGATTTTCGGGGAAAGCAAGTCTATTCTCCTGGCATACAGTGCCGTCTATTTCTGCATTGTGATCGCTTTCTCGCTGTATCCGGACCGCCTTTTGGATAGTATCGGCAGATTTTTGGCACCACTTAAAATATTGGCATTGGCACTACTTGGTATCGCTGCATTCCTGTATCCCGTCGGCACACATGGACCGGCAAGCGATCACTACATCGCTACGCCATTTTCAGAAGGTGTCGTCAATGGTTATCTGACCATGGATACACTCGGTGGACTCGTCTTCGGCATTGTCATTATCAATGCCATTCGTTCGCGCGGCATTACATCACCTACGCTCTTAACGCGTTACGCTACCATTGCAGGATTGATTGCCGGCACGGGCCTGATACTGGTCTATATTAGCCTCTTCCATCTGGGCGCCAACAGTTTCAGTATTGCCGCCTATGCGACAAACGGCGCGGAAATTTTACATGCGTATGTGCAGTATACGTTTGGCGCGTCAGGTAGTCTTTTTCTGGGTATCCTGATATTGATTGCCTGCTTGGTCACCGCCATTGGGTTAACCATTGCCTGTGCAGAATTTTTTGCCGGCTTGACACCACTGTCCTATCGTACCCTGGTCATTGTTTTCGCTTCACTGGCATTCATTTTTGCCAATCTGGGCTTAACAAAACTGACACTGATTTCCTTGCCGATCCTAACGACCATTTACCCGCCCTGTATCGTTCTAGTGGTATTGAGTTTTTTCTCGCATCTGTGGCCTGTCAAAAATTTCGTGACACCAACTGTGATGGCTGTCGCCTTATTCTTTGGATTCTTTGACGGACTAAAAGCCGCCCAATTCAATGCATTGATACCGACATTTTTATCCTATATCCCATTAAACGAACAAAAACTCGGATGGGTCATTCCGGCAATCATCACGCTTGCTGTCACTAGCATCCTCGCTAACTTGCAGCGGCACCCGACCTGATACATTTCACCTTGCTTCCGTCATAAATTGCATCAATTTGGTGCAAGTCATACTCTTTTTCATTTACCTTTTGACAAGTATGACTGGCATGCTTCATGCTTGACCTCGTATAAGATGCCTTACCAACGAGGTCATGATGCATACAAAAATACAATCAGCTTCACCGTTTTTTAATGAAATGTTGTTGGACAGCGGACAATACCGCAACCACTACGCCGCATTTGGCACTTGGTTACAACAAGCCGATCAAGCCGCGATCGCGCGTAAAAGGGAAGAGGCCAACCTCTTGTTCCACCGTGTAGGTATTACATTTAATGTCTATGGCGACGATGGTGGCGCCGAACGCCTGATTCCATTCGATAGCGTTCCCCGGATTATTCCTGCCAGTGAATGGAAAAAGCTCGATCAAGGTATCCGGCAACGCGTACTTGCACTGAATGCTTTTTTACATGATATCTACCATGATCATCATATCCTGAAAGCCGGCATCATTCCGGAAGAACAAGTACTGGCCAACGACCAGTATCAACCTGCAATGCAGGGGATTAACCTGCATCGCAATATCTACGCACACATCACAGGTGTCGACATGGTCCGTGACCATGACGGTCAGTATTATGTGCTGGAAGACAATCTGCGCACACCTTCAGGCGTTTCCTATATGCTGGAAAACCGTAAAATGATGATGCGTTTGTATCCGGAGTTATTTGCACAACAACGTATTGCACCGGTCGAGCGTTATCCGTCCGATTTGCTGCAAACATTGTGTGAAAGTACACCGGTCGACAACCCCATTGTTGTTGTCTTAACACCGGGACGGTTTAACAGTGCTTATTTTGAACACAGTTTTCTGGCGCAGCAAATGGGCGTCGAATTGGTTGAGAGCGCCGATTTGTTTGTCAAAGATGGCGCCGTCTTCATGCGTACTACCGCAGGCCCTTGCAAAATCGATGTCATTTACCGGCGTGTCGATGATGCCTATCTCGACCCGCTGGCTTTCCGCTCGGACTCGATGCTGGGTGTGCCTGGCTTGTTATCTGTCTATCGTGCGGGTGGTGTTGTATTGGCCAATGCAATCGGCACAGGTGTTGCCGACGACAAATCGATTTATCCGTACGTCTCGGACATGATCCGGTTTTATCTCAATGAAGAACCGATCTTGCATAACGTGCCGACATGGCAATGCCGTAAGGAAACAGAGTGCGGCTACGTGCTGGCCAATCTGGAAAAGATGGTTGTCAAAGAAGTCCATGGCGCAGGTGGCTACGGCATGTTGATCGGCCCTAAAGCCAGCAAACAGGAGATTGCGGATTTCCGCGAAAAAATTCTCGCAAAACCACACAATTACATCGCACAAAACACACTGGCATTATCCACCTGTCCGACATTTGTCGATGAAGGCCTGGCACCGCGTCATATCGATTTACGTCCTTTTGCATTAAATGGTGCGCACATTCGTCTGACACCCGGTGGCTTAACACGTGTTGCGTTGACCAAGGGCTCGCTGGTGGTCAATTCATCTCAAGGTGGCGGCACCAAAGACACCTGGGTGCTGGAGGACAAACCATGTTAAGCCGCACAGCCAGTGAACTGTATTGGATGGCACGCTATCTTGAACGTGCCGAAACAGTTGCACGCGTACTCGATGTCACCAACAAACTATCAATGATGCCTGTACAGCAAGGTGAGCAACGCGAGTTGTATGTGCCTTTGCGTCTGACCGGAAAACAACAACAGTTTGAAGCAAGTTATCCGGCGATGTCCATGCAGCATCTTGTCTATTTTTTTGCACTGGACCCGACCAACGACTGCAGTATTTACAGTTGCATCCAGATGGCATGGAACAATGCACACGCAGTACGTGGACGGTTGTCTTCGGAAGTCTGGGAAAGTATCAATGCGACCTGGATCGAAATAAAAAATATTCGCAGGCGAGGTCTTGATGCCGTCGGTGCAGATGCATTTTTTGACTGGACAAAAGAACGCTCGCATCTGTTTCGCGGTGCGATGTTTGGCACATTGTTGCGCAGTGATGCGATGGCGTTTATCCGCCTTGGTACATTAATCGAACGCGCCGACAATACCGCACGTTTAATCGATGTTAAAACGGTATTGTTAAATGAAGATGAAGATGCTGTGCGCAAATACTACCGGATGGATATGCTGCTACGCGCTGTCAGTGCGCGTGAAGCGTATCACAGTATTTATCAGCAACCGTTATGCGATGATGGTGTCATTGAATTGCTGATTTTACGCAATGAAATCCCGCGTTCTTTATTGGCGTGCATGGATGACATCATGGAGCAGTTGAATCTTATCGACAAAGATGCCCATAAACCGCCCCATAAACATGCGAATGCATTGCTGCACCAGCTGCGTTACAGTCGCTTATCCGATAT
>JAATFN010000200.1 GCA_015655165.1 Betaproteobacteria bacterium
GATGAGCATTAACCACACCTTAACGAATACAACAGAATCCCGAGATAGTATATGTCCATCAATAGATGACATGTCTGCATCCCGTGCTGGCACTTGCAAAAATTCGCTCCCACAAATACACACGCCCTCACCGTTCAATTTCTGGAAATGACATCTTCCCATGAAGTTGTTATGAAAAAATCAAACTTCCAAAAACGATTATCGATCCAATAATGGGCTAACAACTTAACCATTAACCGATAGCGCGTTAAACACAATACTCCTTCTGTGAAAAGGTAAGGTAAGAATGAATGAATGTTGCAATATATCAAAACTACGTGCTTTTTAATATGCTCTAATGAATAGGACTAGTCCCATAAAAAGAGGTAATCATGAAACAATTGAAGATAGCGGCAAGTTTGGATGCAAGAGCAACATTTGATACACAGCGCGATGTCGTAGATTTTTCCCAAACGGACCTAACGGACATTGCTGCGGCAGTTATCACTGCTAAAGATGCTCAAAACGGCATTATCCAAACCATCGTGAAATCGGGTTTCAATATCCCGGTATTTTTCGCAGTCACAGAAAATGATCAGGTAAAGCCGGAAACACTGGTTTCTATCGATAAAATTCTTCTTCAAGTCAGCGGCGTCTTCGATCTTGGTGTAGAGCAAGCAGAATTCTATGGTGACAAACTAGAAACTGCAGCACGCAAGTATGAATCCGACTTGCTACCGCCATTTTTCGGTGCCCTCAAACAATACGTAGAAAGCGGTAATTCGACGTTTGCTTGCCCTGGACACCAAGGTGGACAGTTTTTCCGTAAGCATCCGGCAGGTCGTCAGTTTTTTGAATTTTTCGGCGAGACGCTTTTCCGTGCCGACCGCTGTAATGCCGACGTCTCCATGGGAGACCTATTAATTCATGAAGGTGCACCGCTAGCAGCACAAAAACGTGCTGCCCATATTTATAACGCCGATAAAACCTATTTTGTTCTTAACGGCACATCAACATCGAACAAGGTCGTCGTCAATGCCCTGCTCACCCCGGGGGACCTGGTTTTATTTGATCGTAACAATCATAAATCGGTACATCAAGGTGCCTTGTTTCAAGCCGGCGCCACACCGGTCTATCTGGAAACTGCCCGCAACCCTTATGGATTCATCGGTGGTATTGATTCACATTGCTTTGAAGAAGACTATCTGAGAGCACAGATCGCTGAAGTTGCACCTGACCGGGCAAGAGAAGAACGACCTTTCCGTCTGGCAATTATTCAATTGGGGACATACGACGGCACAATCTACAACGCGCGTCAGGTTGTCGACCGCATTGGACATTTGTGCGACTACATTCTATTTGACTCCGCATGGGTTGGCTATGAACAGTTCATTCCGATGATGAAGGATTGCTCGCCTATGTTACTTGAACTTAACGAGAACGATCCCGGGATTTTTGTCACGCAATCGATTCACAAGCAACAAGCCGGTTTTTCTCAAGCCTCTCAGATCCACAAGAAAGACAGTCACATCAAGGGGCAGCGACGCTATTGCAATCACCAGCGACTCAACAACTCGTTTATGGCACAGGCTTCTACGAGCCCGTTTTATCCGTTGTTCGCATCGTTGGATGTCAATGCACGGATTCATGATGGCCCAAGCGGTAAACGCCTTTGGAGTGAATGTGTCCATGCCGGCATTGAAGCACGCAAACTAGTCCTGGACAATTGCACATTAATCAAACCGTTTGTGCCACCCACCATTGACGGGCGCTATTGGCAGGATTATACAACTGACGAAATCGCCAACGACTTGAGATTTTTCATGTTCCATCCTGATGAACGCTGGCATGCCTTTGAAGGTTATACAGAAAAACAATATTTCATCGATCCATGTAAATTGTTATTTACCACACCAGGCATTGATCCCGTCAACGGGAATTACACAGACTTCGGCATTCATGCCGGCGTGCTGGCAACCTTCCTCCGCCAAAATGGCATCATCCCTGAAAAATCCGACCTTGATTCGATTCTCTTCTTGCTGACACCGGCTGAAGGTAAAGCAAAAATGCAGCATCTGGTCGCACAGATCGCGCGATTCGAACGTTTCATCAAGGAAGATGCGCCACTCAGTACTGTACTGCCAGGTATCTACCAGACTAATGAAGCACGTTACCGGCAGTACACCATACGTCAATTGTGTCAGGAAATGCATGACCTCTATAAACGCCACAACGTCAAGCAACTGCAAAAGGATATGTTCCGCAAGGCACATTTCCCGGCAGTTCGCTTAAATCCGA
Organism: Betaproteobacteria bacterium; assembly: GCA_015655165.1. Lineage (GTDB taxonomy): Bacteria > Pseudomonadota > Gammaproteobacteria > Burkholderiales > Burkholderiaceae_D > Herbaspirillum. The sequence goes on from JAATFN010000200.1 coordinate 2,278, forward strand.
GAGAAGCCAATCTCGAATACTTCCGTGGCAACGTCGAACTGGTTGCCTTGGAAGACGCAGAAGGCCGGATAGCTGCCGAAGGTGCGCTCCCTTATCCACCAGGTGTACTGTGTGTGGTTCCGGGAGAAGTCTGGGGCGGTGCTGCACTCAACTATTTCCTGGCCTTGCAAGATGGCATCAATAGCCTTCCCGGTTTTACACCGGAGCTCCAAGGTGTTTACCTTAAGACAGAGGACGATGGTCGCATTCGCGCGTATGGATATGTATTAAGCGAACAGCAATAGATCGATGACATAACCCCGGTGATGACACCGGGGTTCTACTATGCACATCTGTGCGCTTCCAGAACTCTAGGAGAAAATGATGGCCAATGATGTAAAAAAAATGAGTGTGTTGCAACTGACTGTGCTCACAGCCATCAACATGATGGGCTCGGGCATTATCATGTTGCCCTCCAAACTGGCCCAAGTAGTAACAATATCTATTTTATCTTGGGTAGTCACTGCCTTAGGCTCACTGGCACTGGCTTACGCCTTCGCCAAGTGCGGCAGATACAGCCGTAAAGCAGGCGGTATGGGTGGATATGCCGAATATGCTTTCGGACGTTCGGGCAACTTTATGGCAAATTACACCTATGGTGTATCGTTACTGATCGCCAATATCGCCATTGCCGTCACAGCAGTTGGCTATGCAGTTGCCCTATTTAAATGGTCGTTAAGCCCGGTTCAGGTCGGTCTTGCAACGATTGTGTTATTGTGGCTGACGATGGTTGCCAATTTCGGTGGCGCAAAAATCACCGGGCGCATCGGTAACATCACCGTGTGGGGCGTCATCATTCCGGTTGTTGGGATTTCTGTCATCGGCTGGTTCTGGTTCGACCCGGCCATTTACAGTGCGGCTTGGAATCCGCATGCCATGCCTATTTTTGAGGCGGTAAGTGCTTCAATCGCAATAACACTGTGGGCGTTTTTGGGTCTTGAATCAGCATGTGCGAACGCCGATGCTGTAGACAACCCCGAACGTAATGTCCCGATTGCCGTACTTGGTGGCACAATAGCTGCAGCTGTCATTTACATTGTATCGACCAATGTCATCGCCGGCATCATCCCGAATGCCGAACTGGCCAACTCGACAGCACCTTTCGGATTGGCCTTTGCCACACTGTTTACCCCTGTGGTGGGCAACATCATCATGGCATTGATGATCATAGCCTGTATCGGTTCGCTATTGGGTTGGCAATTCACGATTGCACAGGTGTTTAAAAGCTCGGCCGACGTCGGTTATTTCATGAAGTTTTTTGGTCGTGTCACAACCCGTGATGTACCGTTAGTAGGCATGATCGTGTTAGTTGTTTGCCAATCCTTGCTGTCACTACTGACAATCAGCCCCAATTTAAGCA
>JAATFN010000335.1 GCA_015655165.1 Betaproteobacteria bacterium
CACCTCAAACAAGCGACTGGTAATATCAAGACCTGCCCGGGAAGTCGCGATTTTTGCAGCAGTAACGGCAATCGCAACTTGTCCTCGCTCACCTTCTGTTAATGCCCCCCCCCGAGACCATGCAGCATCAAAGACTTTTGCTGCCTGCTCGGTCAATAGGCGGGCGCCTTCCAATGCTACCCAGAACTCGCCATAATGCACAAGAATATGTGTGTCTTTGCTTGCAACCTCTGCATCGGATTTGAACCAGGGTGTCGATTCGTTGATCGTGTAGTCGCGTGCTTGCGTAAACGCACCTTGCGCCACACCTAAAAATACGTGCGCGAAAATCAGTTGCGCCAGTAAAGGACGTAATGTCGAAAACGGTGTCGACAACGGACCTGGATTTAACAGCAATTCATGCTGCTCGACACGAACCCGTTCGAATAAAGCCGAACCACTGTCTGTTTGGCGCTGACCGATATTGTTCCAGTCATGATGCAATGTAATGCCACCGCGTTCACTTGGAATGGCTGCAATATACAATTTCCCGGTTGCCTCATGTACTGCTGAAGCAACCAGCATTTGTGAATCAATCGCGCCGGAACAGAAGCTTTTCTTGCCAGAGAATTCCCAGAATCCCTGATGTTGATACGCGATCGTACGTTTATCCAGCGGATTTAATGTATTCCCCCAAAACCAGTTATTGCGCGCGGTCTGTACGAACCAGGGCTCCCACTGCTCAGGCTCACCAAATAATCGCAACGTCGCCAACAATAAATGCTGGAACCCATACACATGGGCAATCGAACTATCGGCTGTGGCCAGTTCACGTACAGTATCTAATGTGGTTATCCAGTTTGCACCAAGACCGCCATGCTCTGCCGGAATACTTAAACGTAGCAATCCGCTCTGACGCAATGCATCCCGTTCAAGTTTAGGTGTACCACCCAACTGATCGCGTACAATGGCAGTCGCTGCAAACTGTCTGGCCAAATCCTTGGCAATATCAATCGGCTCGCCGCTGATAATTTCATAACCTGTATCGACAGAAGCATGCGTAGCACTTTCTACTTTATCGATTGTAAGTTCTGCAGATACTGTATATGGCTTCTCCAAGTCACGCATAATGGTACCCCTGCGCCAATTCTGAATCAGGTGCCGATACCGTCACCACATACTGCATAACAGGTACTGCTAGTGACACAGCCAAATCGATACACCGCGTGTCTAGTCTCAGATCGTCATCGAGACGGTAATGCAATGCATCTAACAACACGCGTGTGCGTGATGGTCTATGAAAATGCCCATTTAAGACGACTGTTTTTAAAAGTTGACTCATAGTTTTAATTACTTCCTGAAGTGTCTCGTTATTTTTATATCGATCCATCATCTGCGCAATCATCATGCTGCTTGCTTGACACCCACATTCCAGTAAAACGAAGGAATGGTATGATTTAATGCATTGTCACCAACAATTCTTGCTTTATAAATGACAGGATTGTGGGACGCGAGCGTACGTGCATTACGCCAGTGGCGATCCAGCCGCAAGGTTTCACCCAATGCACTTGCGCCACCAACATCAAACAACTGTGTTGCCGATTGCAATACCTGATCGACTAGTCCCACTTGTGCTTTGGCAGCTTGCAGCTCGATCTCGGTCAACTGTTCTTCGGTAATGATCCGACCAGCTTCGCGCCAACGTGCAATATCGCCAAATGTATGTGCCACCGCACGCACCGTAGCAAATGCGACGTAGGCAGTTGCAGACAACTTACCGATGACTTGTTGCACCAGGGGATCATCTTTGGCAAGCGCGGCACTGGCATGGCTGAACGTATGTGCTCTGGACTGCACATAGGTCACAGCATCACGTTCGATCGCTTTGGCAATACCGGCTAATGTCGCCAGGTGGACAAGCTGAAAAAAGGCAACAAGCACCGAAGGCTCTGTATGCGAATGGACAATGATCTGGTCTCCTTGCACCCGTACATCGACAAACCGTGTTGTACCGGAACCTGTCACACGCTGACCAAACCCGTACCAATCATCAATAATTTCCACCCCGGAAGCTGTCACAGGCACAACAACAATCACAAGCTGCGGTGGCTCGCCGTCTATGACACGATGTGCATTCACTGTAATCCAGTCCGCATACAATGTGCCTGTACTGTAGAATTTTTCTCCATTCAAACGCCACGATGCATTTTGCTCATCCCATCTCACTGATGTTTGCACACTACCCAATGCTGCCTTGCTCACTTCTGTTGTCGCATTACCGAATATTTCCCCTTGCCCGGCCAATGTTAACCAGCGCCCTTGTGTCTGGCTATCTTTGTCCAACAATAAACGATCGATAAATCCGAAATGGGCACGAAATATCTGCGCCAGATTCGAGTCTGCTGCAGCCAGATCGATCAATAGATCAAACAACTGCTCGATTGATGCACCTAAACCGCCATATTGAACGGGCACACGCACAGCGCCGAATTTGACATCGCGCAACCACTGCACAGCTTCGTGAGCAAGTTCACGTTCATGGTCACGAACTGCGGCACGCTGTGCGATTTTCTCGAACACCTGATGAAAGCGTGCTGCTAGTTCTGCTGTTGTCACACCATTGGAAAAAGTCATCTTGTTTTTTACCACACTATTTAGTGGCACCTTTTATCGTCCAGGGTAATGAATAGAATTGCCTGTTATTGGCATAGGAGTCATCAATACGCTGGCGTACTGCAGGCGACTCCTGATAGATGCGAATAAACTGCAACAACCGTGCGTCATTGGCATTATCTGTGCGGCTGACAAAGTGAATCGCCCAACGTGTGTCTTCTACCCCGCTATAGATCAAGCCATGTTTCGCCGCCACATCGGCCAGTCCTGCAGCAACATAGTGCGATGTCACCCCTTGTGCAAGATCGACATCTTGTAGTGATCTGACTAATTGCGGGCCTTCGATTTCAATGAACTTCAGTTTCTTGGGATTGGTCACCACATCATTAAGCGTCGCATTCGCACCAGCACCAGCTTTTAATTGAATCAGCCCGGCGCGCTCCAGTAGCAATAATCCACGTCCTTGATTGGCAGGGTCACTAGCAACAGCAACACGTGCACCTTCAGGTAAGTCTGCAAAGCGGTTGTATTTTAAAGAAAATAAACCGACATTCGGTAGCAAACCTACAGCAATCGGCTTGAATTTGTAGTGCCCGACCTTTTCAGCATTTTCAAGGAAAGGAAGGTGCTGAAAATAATTAGCATCCAGGTCGCCTGCCGCCAAAGCAATATTGGGGCCGGTCCATTCTGTAAATTCAATCACGTTGACATCAAGTCCGCGTTGACGTGCCTCTACCGCTGCCACTTCGATCGAGTCTGCAATCGCACCCGGGGTGACACCGATTTTTAATGGTGCGGCAATTGCCGTCATAGACAGCACAGCTGTCAAGACAGTCATAAAATAACGGTATAGCCGTTGTAAGTTCATCATCATTCCATAAAAAATTGTTATTTAGCGGTTTTCTGGACTTTCCAAGGCAACGTATAGAGCTTGTCATCTTTAGCCAACGCATTGTGGATTTGTGCCTGCACAGCAGGTGAAGTCTGATAGATCTGTGTCAATTTTTTCAAACGTGGATCGTTGGCATTGTCTTCACGTGCGACAAAATGTATCGCATATTTAAGATCTTCGGCACCCGAATATGCCAGTGCACTTGTTGCGATATCCTGACGTCCAGCAGCCACAAAAAACAGCGATGCCCCAACCGACAAATCGACATCATCGAACGCACGTGCCAATTGTGGTCCTGGCGCTTCAACGAATTTTAATTTCTTGGGATTATCAGCAATATCATGGATACTTGCCAATGCATTGGCGTTGTCTTTAAGTTTGATCAAGCCCAGTTTTTGCAGAAAATATAACTGGCGTGTCTGATTGGTTGCATCATCATAAACCGAGATCGTCGCACCATTTTTAATGTCGGCAATCGATTTAATGTTTTTGGAAAACAAACCAAGATTGATCAGCAAACCTGAAGCTATCACTTTAAAATGATAGCCTTTGGCTTTACTCGCTTCTGCCAGAAACGGTAAATGCTGAAAATAGTTTGCATCCAGATCTCCCGCGGCCAATGCGGCATTTGGTAGCGTCCAGTCACTAAACTCGATAACCTCTACATCTAGCCCTTGTTTCTTTGCTTCTGCAGCAGCCACTTCCAGTGATGGTGCCGTCACAGCAGACACACCGATTTTTAATGGCGCTGCAATCACACTACTGGCACTGATCAACAATGTCATTATAGAGACGGCAGCTATTAATTTCTTTAATATCATCACGATTCCTTATGCAATTTTTTCTGCTACAGCATTGTGTTGTGCAACATGTTTTTCATGACGCCACTGTGCGGCCTGGTGTGTATCTGGCAATTTATCACCTACACCGAATAATTTATGACGTAGGGATCCTTCTTCATATGCCGTACGGTAGCGTCCTCTGCGCTGCAATTCCGGCACGACAATATCCACAAAATCCTCATACGTCTCAGGTACGACTATTCTGGTAAGATTAAAGCCATCAACCTCGCCCTCATCAATCCATCGCTCAAGTTGGTCTGCAATCTGTTTGGCATCGCCGACGATCGTGTTGTATCGACTACCGGTTTTATGTTGTGCGAGCAATTTGCGACGCGTCATTTTGTTTTGTTGTGCGACCTGCGTTGCCGACTGGATTGCATTGGAAATGCCATAATCAATTTCTTCATCCAGGTCATATTCGGAAAAATCTATACCCGTACTTGAAGCAAAATGGGCAACCCCACCTTCAGCACTGGCATAGCGCAAATACTCGGCATATTTTTCCTGCGCTTCTTTTTCTGTATGACCGGCTACCACAGCAATACCAATAAATATTTTGATGTCTTCGGCTTTGCGTCCTGCGTCAACAGCTGCCTGACGCAATTTCCTGACAGTCACACGCGCCACAGCAGGGTCACTGGCATTAATAAAAATGCCTTCGGCATGTTGCCCGGCAAACTTCTGCCCACGGCCGGATGTACCAGCCTGGAACAACACAGGAGTGCGTTGTGGGGAAGGTGCACTCATATGATAGCCATGTGAGCGATAAAATGGCCCTTCATGATGAATTTGATGGACTTTAGCTGGATTGGTATAAATGCGATTCTTGCGATCAAACACGACAGCATCATCTTCCCAGCTGCCTTCCCATAATTTATAGGACAACGCCAAGAAATCATCGGCACGGTCATAACGGGTATCGTGCTCAGCCAAGGCATCATTACCCAGACCACGTGCACCGCTATCGAGATAGCCGGTCACAATATTCCAGCCAATACGGCCATTGGTAACATGATCTAATGTCGATATTTTACGTGCAAAGGTATAGGGTGTTTCCGCACTCACAGTCGCTGTCACACCAAAACCCAAATGTTGGGTCACAGCTGCCATTGCGGAAATCAACAACCATGGATCATTGACCGGCAACTGAATCGATTCACGCAGTGTGAGATCGACATTTTTCTCATACACATCGTAGTAACCGATGATATCGGCAATAAAAATGCCATCAAAAAATCCGCGCTCCAATACTTGTGCGATATGCGTCCAGTAAGAAATCTCGTTATAGCGGTGTGACTGGTCACGCGGGTGTGTCCACATACCATGATGAATATGACCAACACTGTTCATGGTAAATGCATTGATATGAATTTGTTTTTTCTTCTGACTCATGGTTTTATTCTCTTTTTTAGTCTTCAGATCGCACCATGACGTGGCGGACGTTTCCCATTCAATGCATAATTACCAATAGCGTGATACTTCCAGCGTACTGGATCATGCAAGGTGTGAGTACGCACATTACGCCAGAAACGATCCAGTCCATATTCAGACAAGGTCGACGATGTCCCTGCTAATTCCAGTAATTTATTTGACGCCAGCAAACCCGCTGTTGTACTTAATGCTTTAGCTTCAGCGACTGCAACAGAAGCTTGTGCAACCGTATCTTCATCAGGTTTTTGTTGTGCCGTATCGACAAACCGCGCTGCACGTTCAATCAATGCATCGGCTGCCCGCAGACGCACATGGACATTACCAATTTGTTGCAACAAAAGCGGGTCTTCACTGGCACTCGCAACACCTGCATCAATCCAGGGTCTGGCATGTTCACGGATATAGGGCAATGTCACCGCCAATGCACCATGACCAATGCCCACATCGATTGCGCAATGAATAATCTGTGCGAAGGGACCAATGGTAGATGGCGTATCAAACGAGGCTTTAAACGGTAAAATCCAGTGTGGCTCAACGACGACATGATCAAAAGAAACCGAACCGCTGCCTGTGACACGTTGTCCGAATCCGTCCCAATCATCAATGATGTCAACACCTGGCGCTGTACGTGGAATAAATACCAGATACAGTGTCTCACCACCTGCATCTTCTGCTGCCACTAAAGTCGGTATCCAATGTGCAAAGAGTGCGCCTGTACAATAAAATTTTTTACCGCTGACAATCCACCGGTCATTGTCTCTTGTTAACGTTGTACGTCGCTTGTAATCCTTGTGGCCTATTTCGGCCAAGGCATTGCCGAGGCGATCACCTTTTAATACGCGATCATAAAAAAACCGTTTCTGTTCTTCCGTACCACCAACACGCAAGACCTCCAGCGAGTAAAAATGGTTTTGCGGAATATGCCCGAGCGAGCCATCTGCGGCTGACACCAGCGAAATGATTTGTGCCAACGTCCATGACGACACCCCAGCGCCACCATATTCTTTCGGTACGGTAATGCCCCACAAACCACTCGCACTATATTGTTCGACTTCTTTCCATGGCAATGTGCGGTTCTGGTCTCGTGTGACGGCTTCTTTGGCAAAATCTTGTGCCAAATCTGCAGCAATCCGCAATGCCTCTTCGTCACTCTCGATGACTGGTGGTCTAGCATGTCGCTTTGCAATAGGTAGAGGATTACTGGCAATCGCAGTATTGTTTGCAGCCCTTTGTTCCAGAGTATTGGTGTGTGTCATTCGTTTGTCTCACAGTGTATTGTGATGAAATATGGGGAATAGCTTTGGTTTAATTCCATTGATGGCGTTTTGGGTACACACCATTCAATAAATAATTACCAAGTAAGTGATATTTCCATCGCACGGGATCATGCAAGGTATGCACGCGCGCATTACGCCAATGACGATCAAGATTATGTGCTGCACGGGTCGCAGACGATCCAGCCAGTTCCAGCAACTTCTCGCTGGCACTCAATGCCGCTTCTACCGCAAGAATTTTGGCTTCCGCAATCGCAACAGATGCGCGTGCCGATGTGGCAGCCGACACAGGATGTTTGGCAATGGCATCAATTGTTCTCGCTGTTGCCAGCAGCACTTCGTGTGCGGCATGTACTTCAATCTGTAATTTTCCGACTTCCTGGATGATGTAAGGATCATCAGTCGCATTACTCAGACCCGAATCTGTCCATGCACGGGTTTTATCACGCACAAATGCGAGTGCGTCGTGCAGTGCGCCTTCTGCTATGCCCACATCGATGGCAACCTGGATTAACTGTGAAACAGGCCCGGACAAAGTAGGCACATCCGCATGACGACTGACATGAATGATATTGTCTTCTTCGACAGGTACGTTATTTAAGATGACAGTGCCGCTAGCGGTTGTGCGTTGGCCAAAACTGCTCCAGTCATCGATAATTTCCAGACCTGACGCATCACGCTTGACCCATACCTGGACAGGCTTGTTATCTTCATCCACCGCACGGAACGGCACCCAGTGTGCATACAATGCTCCCGTTGAATAAAACCGCGTGCCGGTCACACGCAATCCATCTTTTGTCCGTGTTAATCTGGCAGTACTATCTGTAACCACTCTGGCTTTAGCCTTACGCTCAGGCCCGGCATTACCAAGACGATAACCTTGCAATACATCGCCAAACCAACGTTTTTTTTGTGATTCAGTCCCAAGATCACGGACATTCTGAATCAATGCAAAATGGTTCTGGGGGATCTGACCTAATGATGGATCTGCCGCACATAAAATCACAAAGACTTGCGCGAGTGTCTCGTAAGACACTTCTGCACCACCATAGAGACGCTCAATTGTGATTCCGCCAAGGCCACTCGCTGTATAACGTTCCAGCTCGTCCCAGGGCAGTCGGCGTTGACTATCCCGTGCCGCCGCTTCTTTTCTGAACGCTTGTGCCAGCGTATGGGCAATTGTCAACGCTTCTGCGTCACTGGTAATTTTGTGAGGTATTGTAGGCGCGAGTGGTACCCGGGTGCCATTAACATGACTATTGGCTAATATCGTTGTCTCAGACATGGATTTACTCTTTCAATCGTGTTTTATCTGTTCTTCAACCAGCGTACATACGTGTCGCCAGCCACCTGAACAACCGTCACCAGAGCGATTAATACGGCAATGACAACCAGCATGACTTGCGTATCGAACCGCTGGTAACCATAGCGAATCGCCAAATCACCAAGCCCACCGGCACCAACCGCACCCGCCATGGCTGACGAACTGATTAATGCGACCAGGGTAATCGTGAAGCCACCGATAATGCCGGGCAATGCTTCCGGTATATAAACATGGCGTACGATGTCCCATTTTTTACATCCCATTGCTTGTGCCGCCTCGATCAAACCAGGATCGATTTCGCGTAAACTGACTTCGGCAATACGTGCAAAAAATGGTGTCGCGCTAATAGACAGTGGCACAATCGCAGCCCATACACCGATCGTGGTACCCGAGATTAGACGCGTAAAAGGAATCAATGCGACTAGCAACACGATAAATGGCGTTGCGCGAAATCCATTGATAAATGCACCGACAATGCTGTTAAGACGCGGTGACGCTATAAATCCATTTGGCGCTGTCACAATCAACAAGATAGCCAACGGAATTCCGGCAATAAATGCAATCGTGCTGGAGACACCGACCATCATCAAGGTATCCAGAAACGCTTGCCAATAACGATCAAAGGATATCGACATAACCGATCACCTCGATGTGATGAGCAATCGCGTCTTGCCCGTGGGTTAATTGTGTGAAATCAGGTAGCGTGACATTGCCTGGCACTGCCAGCAATAATCGCCCGTGCGCATGACCTTGAATACGATCTATACCGCCATACACAAGATGAACTGAAGTTTGCAGCACAGTGGTAATACGGGTGAAATCGGGCTCCAGATAATTCTCACCGTTGAAGGTCAATTGGATTACCTGCTGGTAAGGTTTATTGTTTGCCGGTGGTGCACTTAATAAACGCTGCTGCACATCGTCCGGTAAACCATGCTGCAATGGTGCCAACAATGCTTTTGTTGCTTCGTGCTGTGGCGCGCCGAATACTTTCCACACATCGCCCAATTCAGCAATCCGCCCTTTTTCCAGCACCAACACACGCTCGGCAATTTCACGAATCACACTCATCTCGTGTGTGATCAGAATAACCGTAATACCCAACCTGCGATTGATATCGCGCAGCAATTGTAGAATCGACTGTGTCGTCTCCGGGTCCAGTGCCGAAGTCGCTTCATCGCACAATAGAATTTCTGGACGTGTTGCCAATGCGCGTGCAATACCGACGCGTTGTTTTTGTCCGCCGGACAGTCTGGCCGGATAGGTATTATGCTTACTTTCCAGACCAACTAATGCAAGCAGTTCATTGACACGTTGATCGATTTCTGATTTGGTAACACCAGCAACTCTCAACGGCAAGGCGACATTCTCATAAACAGTTTTTGCAGACAATAAATTAAAATGCTGAAAAATCATGCCGATGCGACGACGTAAAGTAACCAATGCATTTTCTGTCAATGTACTGATATCAATCCCGTCGACCAGTACTTTTCCGGAGGTAGGTTTTTCCAGTAAATTGATCGTACGTAATAAGCTGGACTTCCCTGCACCGCTTCTGCCGATAATCCCGAAAATCGTTCCTGCCTCAACTTGCAGGCTAATATCTTGTAATGCTTCGACAGGACCTGCCGAAGACTGGTATGTTTTACCAATCTGTTCGAACACGACCGTGCCGGCAACACGTGGCTGATCAGCCAACACGGTTTCTGTTTCTGCCGATGCATCATATTCCGGCTCCCATCTGGCGACGACTGCTTGAGACGCCAACACCGAGGTATAAGACATAGATCCAATCCTTTCCGATTCTGAGACAGGAAAAACAGCCTGAGGGGGATCCGTTATGGATATACCCCCTCAGGCTGGGCATATCATTTTTTCCAGGCTAGTGTATAGAGACGATCGTCATTCGAATAAGCACGATGAATTTCTGCTTTGACAGCATTGGATGTCTGATAAATTTCGATGAATTTCTTCACATCCGGATCGTTGACTTTTTTCTCGTTCACAACAAAGCGAATTGCAAATGTCAAATCTTCAATCCCCGAATACAACAGACCACTAGAGGGATCAAATGCTTTGGATGCGACGATAAAATGCGGGTAACCTTGGGCAATATCGACATCGCCCGTAATACGGGCTAATTGTGGACCTTCGACTTCAACGAATTTCAGTTTTTTCGGGTTATCGACTATGTCATCTAATGTACCTAAAAATCCAACGCCTGGTTTCAATTTGATCAGACCTGCTTTTTCCAATAACAACAAACCACGGCCTTGATTGACAGGATCATTGGCAATACCGACTTTCCCATTAACAGGTACTTCGGAAATTTTTTTGTGTTTTAATGAGTACAAGCCAATATTGGCTAAAATACCGGTACCCACACTCTTCAATTTAAAACCCTGTTTCTGGATTGCGTTATCAAGAAAAGGCTGGTGCTGAAAATAATTGATATCAATGTCACCCGCGTTCAATGCAACATTCGGTGTTGTCCAATCGGTAAACTCGACCACCTCAACATTGATTCCTTGCGCTTTTGCTTCTTTTGTTGCGGCAATAATCGAATCTGCATAGGCGCCTGGTACAACACCGATTTTCAGATTTCCCGCATATGCTTGTGGCAGAAATGTTAAGACAGCTGCTGCTGTGACCAATAATGTCTGAATGCTTTTTTTCACAAAAATCTCCGGTTTTAAATGTGGTTTAAATGCTTGCCAAGTAAGGGATATTGATTATGTTCAACATCGCCCATCCAAGATCCGCACTATTATTTGCAACGTTTTTTCTGGCATCATTTTTTCCATGGCAAACTATAAAGGTTGGCGTCATTCAAATACGATGCTGAAATCTTGTCTTCGACTGCCTTGGAATTTTGGTAAATACTGACAAACTGCTGTACGCGCGGATCATTGACATTATTTTTACGTGCGACGAACAACAATGCATACAAGGTGTCATCAGTCGATGTATAGATCAGGCCATTTCTGGCAATTTCAGGTTGGCCTGCTGTGACAAAACGCGCTGGATAGCCTTGTGCAATATCGACATCATCTAATGCCCTTATCAATTGCGGACCTTCGACTTCGATAAATTTGAGTTTTTTAGGATTGTCGACAATGTCATCTAATGTGGCTTTATTGCCGACACCTGCCTTTAACTTGATCAGACCAGCACGTTCTACCAATAACAACCCACGCGCTTGATTGATCGGGTCGTTAGCAACAGCAATTTTTCCGCCATTTTTCAATGCACTGATCGATTTTATTTTTGTAGAAAACAAACCGATACTGGGTAAGAAACCTAGGCCTGCAACGGCAAACTGGTAATTGCCATTCGCCACTGCATTATCTAGAAATGCTTTATGCTGGAAAAAATTCAAATCCAGATCTCCCGCTTGCAATGCAACATTCGGTGTTGTCCAGTCACTGATTTCAATGACTTGGACATCGAGACCTTGTTTGCGTGCTTGTGCTGCTGCGACTTCTACTGTGTCGGCTGTCGGCCCCGGATTTGCACCAATTTTCAATGGTGCAGCATGTACCAGACCTACAAATGATGCGGCAACAATGGCTATAAATATGACTTTTTTACCAAACATGATTTACCTTTATGGATGATTATTTTTGTTGTAAGTTATGTTTATGCCCATGCATCTTCAGGCTTGGTAATCGAGTGATCCAGAGCGCTACGCAATATATGTTTGATTTCTTCAAATGCATTTGCATCACGGTCTCTAGGACGTGGCAACGACACGGAAATAATATCGTCGATACGACCAGGATTAGGGCGCAGCACAATGATGCGGTCAGCAATCACCAATGCTTCTTCAATGTCATGTGTAACCAGAATCAATGTTGTATTTGTTTCTTCCCACAATGACACCAGATGATCTTGCAAGTTTGCTCTTGTTAATGCATCCAACGCTGAAAAGGGTTCATCCAGCAATAATGCGCTTGGACGAGACACCAGTGCTCTGGCCAATGCGACACGTTGTGCCATCCCGCCGGATAACTCTCTTGGCCACTTATCGGCATGTGTTGCCAGACCAACACTAAGCAATGCGCGACGTACGCGTTCTTTTCTGTCTGCGGCACTAATGTCTGTCAGCCCGAATGCAACATTTTCTCCAACCTTCAACCAAGGCAGCAGGCGTGGTTCCTGAAACACAAAACCGATGGCTGGATGCGGTTCTGTAATGAGTTCGCCATCAATGTGGATAGCCCCGCTTGTGGGTGTCTCCAAACCTGCAATCAATCGTAATAACGTGCTTTTTCCTGAACCTGAACCACCGACAATGGCGACTGCTTCACCATCATTGATTTGCAACGTAAAGTTTTTTAACGCTGCAGTACCGTTTGCATAATTTTTTGATAAATGGGTAATCTTGAGCATCTCAGTGTGTCCCTTCATAACTATCTTGCCAGCGCAAGAATGGTTTACTGATTGCAACAATTAATGCATCGGTAATTTTTCCGATCACGGCAAACGCAATGATGGCTGCCAGAATCTGGTCGGGTTTCCCCAACTGCTGGCCATCAATCAAGAGATACCCGAGACCTTGAGAGGCTCCCATAATTTCGGCTGCGACGACAAACATCCAGCCAAGTCCTAGACCTGTGCGCAGTGCAACAATGACATTCGGTAAAATTGCCGGGACCAGAATGCGTTTGATGAGCTTGAATCCTCTGACCCTGAAAATACGCCCTACCTCGACAATCTTACGATCGACCGACAACACAGCTGCAGATACGCCCAGATACACTGGGAAAAATACACCCACAGCAATCAATACAATTTTTGATTCCTCGAAAATACCCATCCACAGGATAAAGAGTGGAACCCAAGCCAGTGAAGGAATAGCACGCAGCGCCTGTATACTTGGATCAATCAATGCTCTAAACACACCAAAATAACCAGCTGTAGCACCGATTGCCAACCCTGCAATAGCACCAATCGCAAAACCGAATAACACACGCCATAACGTAATCCCGATATGCACGGCCAGTTCTCCACCCGAGGACAATGCCCAAAGTGTTGCAATGATACGGCTAGGCGGCGGCAACAATCTGCCCTCCCCCCAGCCGCTCTGGACTGCAGTCTCCCAGCCCAACGCCAATAACAAAGGAATTAAACTGCCCAGTAACAATACTGGCCATCCTTTGCTAACAAGGCTGCGCTGTATCTTCTTATTCGTTTCCATTGCGTTTGGTAACGGCAATGATGAATGCTCGGTTGTCATTTCGGCGCCTAAGTATTAACGGGCTGCAACGACGTAACGCACATCAATCAAGTCGTTGACCACAGTTTGTATATTCACTTCAGGCTTGATAACACCGGCTTTTTGTAGCGCCTGACCTGCCTCCAGCACGAATTTACGCTGTGCATCACCTATCTGGCTCACACTGAAATCTTCGCGCTGCAACTGACGCTCGATAATGTTGTCCGGTAACTTGGCTAATGTTGCCAACACCTTTACAACTTCTTTAGGATTGGCAATCGCGTATTGACGTGCTTTTTCATAGGAAGCAAGCACTTGTTTGACCAGCTCCGGATTTTCTTTGGCGAATGATTCACGTACATTCAAAAAGCCCCATGTACTGAGTTCCGGATCCTGATAAAAGATCTGTGCACCGTTTTCCAGTTCGGCTGCTGCTGTTAACGGATCAAGAGCTGACCAGGCGTCCACATCGCCACGTACCAGTGCAGCACGTCCATCACCATGCTGCAACAGGACTGATTGGATGTCTTTGTCAGACAGACCATGCTTTGCCAATGCACGAATCAGATAGATGTGAGGATCGGTACCACGTGTCACCGCCACACGCTTGCCTTTTAATTCTTCAACCTTCGTCAAAGTACTGCCTTTGGGTTTGACGAGTGCCAC
Source organism: Betaproteobacteria bacterium (assembly GCA_015655165.1). GTDB lineage: Bacteria > Pseudomonadota > Gammaproteobacteria > Burkholderiales > Burkholderiaceae_D > Herbaspirillum. The sequence goes on from JAATFN010000335.1 coordinate 14,240, forward strand.
ACCACCTGGACGTGTATAAACATAGATAGACTTGATCGGGTTACCATTGACCTTACCGACCAAGGACGCTGCCGCATACGTTGAACCGAAATCAATCGAACCGGCATTAAGAAACTCCAGTGCCTTGTTCGACCCTAATGTCTGTACCCAACGTACTTTGATACCTTTGGCCTTTAAATCGTCTTCCAGAAAGCCTTTTTCTTTCAGAATCAACCCGACCGGGTTATACGTCGCATAGTCCAATGTGATTTGTTTGACTTCGGCATGTACAACCCCGATCTGCAGACCCAGCACGAATCCAACCGTTGCCGACAAGGCAGACAACACAGTACGACGTTGATTGTTTTTCGGAGTCATTTGATAATCCCTTATATGAAAATTGCGGCTAAGCAGCATCGACTTATATCTAAATCCATGCATCATTAAAACCTTGGCCTTAGGGATTACCTACGAATGTTTTTGTATTTGCTTATATAAACTGCGTTCTTAATAACTATTTGTTTATAAAGAGAATTTCAGAAGAGGTGGTATAAGCTCATAATTTCCCGACATATCCCCACCGTTTGACTGTATGAATTTCATACAAAGTGGTTTTTTATTTTTAGACGCTGTATGTCAACGGTTGTGACAAACCGTTGTCAGCATAACGGTACCAATGTGCTAGTGGCCCGATATGCAAACATTAATAACCGGCCATTGCAGCGGTAATGTTAAGGATCTGTATGGCAATTGGTACGCCGGTAAACAAACACACCCATACGATAATCTGGAGCACTGTCGGCGTATGGATGAGTACCTGATACCTGTTTTCATCGTAGGTGGTGATACCGCGATTGACAATGCAGCATGCCTGGACAAGTTTGCCCAATTGCGAGAGAAACGGGATACCGAACAATAAACCACGGCAATACAAGCGTAACAACCGCGCGTTATATTCCTGGGACGTCAACAGCCTTCCTTTGGTGTTAACAACACTCAAAGCAAAGAGTCTTTTACCGGGTGTCGGTCCCCGCAGTCGGTACCAGACGCTTTCCAGAATAAAAGCCACAGGAATACCTGCCAACAGCAATACCAGAAATACACCGAGATACAAGTTAAATGTCTTATCGGTCACAGGCATAAATATCTGGTAAGCGATCAACCCTGTCGGCACGATCCACAATGTATACCCCAGAACGAAATCGACGAGCCGGGCTGCACCACGACGCCATGCAACAATGATGAGAGAAACCGATTGCGTACTCTGATCCATACATGCTCCTGTATCAATGTCATCGCTTATTTTTGTTCAGTAGACGATCAACGGCAATACCAGAATGCCATGATTTCATCCGGACATGATTAACCTGCCTGTGATGAAATCAGGATGACGCCTCTATACAACATTGACAGCACTTTCCAGCAATACCGTCGGATACGCACATAGCTTGAAGGCAATAAAACAACGTCGTGATCTGACAATCCAAATATCACATCGCAATCATTTATATTAGTCTAATAATCCCTGACACAGATATTTGATATGGGTATATTCTTCCAGTCCATGAACAGATCCTTCACGCCCATATCCCGATTCTTTTATCCCACCGAATGGCGCTGCTTCTGCAGCAAGTGCACCTTCATTGATACCGACAATACCTGCCTCCAGTTTGTCCGCGAGACGCCAAATACGACGCACATCGTTTGAAAAGAAATAAGCGGCTAAACCAAAGGGCGTATCATTGGCCGCACGAATTACCTCTTCTTCACTTGCAAAACGTGTAATCGGCGCCACCGGTCCAAATGTTTCTTCACTAGAACATGCCATCTTGGCATTGATATTCACCAGTACAGTTGGCGCGTAATAAAATGGTCCTGTACATTTGCCTGTATGTAAACGTTGTCCACCGACAATAATCTTGGCGCCAAGCTCCACCGCATTGTTAACGTGACGTTCAATTTTTTCAACAGCGCGCGCATTGATCATTGGGCCGATTTCAGAGGATGGATCAGAAGCAGGACCGACAACCAACGCACCAACTCGGTCAACTAATTTTGAGACAAAGATATCATGAATTTTTTCATGCACATAAATCCTATTAGGACATACACAGGTTTGTCCGCCATTACGGAATTTTGCCACCATTAATCCTTCTACCGCCATATCTACATCAGCATCATCAAACACAATAAATGGCGC
>JAATFN010000031.1 GCA_015655165.1 Betaproteobacteria bacterium
CCGGAAGGCGAGCGAGTGCTGACGACGGCACACCGGATGCTGTATGAACAGGAAATGCTGGAACAGGATTTGTACAGCAGAAGCGACAACCCGCAAGGCCATCTGCATATCGGTGCCGTACCCATGGCAATTCCCGTTGCAACATACTTTGCGGCAATGTTGCATGCATCTTATCCGAATATCGTGCCAGTTGTGCGTTCGATGACGTCATATGAAATCGAGAACCGGCTTGGTGCAATGACGCTTGATATGGGTTTGGGATATATAGAACGTCTTGGTACCCAGGATGTGAAATGTACTGTGCTTCCCCAGTACACAGAAAATTATTATGTATTGCGCCGTCGTACAACAGCCAGCGTATCAGTGCGTCGTGCTGCATGGCCACATCTGGGAGAAGAGATCTCTTGGCGCGAGGCAGCAGATTTACCCCTTTGTGTACTGACACCGGATATGCATAACCGTACGATTATCGATCTGGCATTTGCAGAAGCCGGGTGCAAAATTAAACCGGCAATGGAGACAGATTCGATTGTCACATTATTGTTAAGTGCGCAGGTTGGACAGTTTTGTGGTGTATTGCCGGCAGCACTCATTCGACTGGTCAGTCATGTGGATGATCTGGAAGCACGATTATTGGTCAATCCAACACGTGGTGTAATGGTCGGTTTTTTGACACGTGCAGATGTACATACGTCGTCACATACCCTGCAGAGGGCTTTGGCATTTGCCCAAAGTCAGCACTGGAAAAACGAACTGACAAAACAAACATGTCCGCATGCAGAACAATAATGTGTCTGTTTCTCTTCACAAGGACTTTTATTTTGTCAAATGAATTCTATGATCTATCATAGAAATAAAATAATATACATGATACTCATCATTTGTTTGTTGAATAGCTTCATTAACGAATAGAATTTGACCGGATAACACGTTGTTTGATGAAATCGCTTCTCATTAGCATTATGAAATGCCTAAGGGGGTGTTGCATTTCCACCTTCCATATATAAACACAAGAAACCATGGAGTCATATATGTCAGGATTCTTCGACAAGAAACGTATTATTGCCGGCCCGGGATTCAACCGTTGGTTAGTGCCTCCCGCAGCCTTGGCCATTCACCTGTGTATTGGTATGGCCTATGGATTTTCTGTTTTCTGGTTACCGTTATCCAAATTGCTGTCAACGCGTGGTACTGGTGCGGTGACTTGTAGCGCGGATGTCGGTTTTTTCGCAGAACTGTTCGCAACAGGTTGTGATTGGCGGATTGCTACGCTGGGGTGGATGTATACCTTATTTTTCGTGTTTTTGGGTTGTTCGGCTGCGATTTGGGGTGGATGGCTAGAACGTGTCGGTCCACGCCGTGTCGGTGTGATTAGTGCATTGTGCTGGTGTGGTGGCATGGTTCTGTCCGCCATCGGTGTGTATTTGCATCAATTCTGGCTCATGGTCCTGGGTTCCGGTGTTATCGGGGGGATTGGTCTGGGATTGGGGTATATTTCGCCAGTATCAACACTGATCAAATGGTTCCCTGACCGTCGCGGAATGGCTACTGGTATGGCGATCATGGGCTTTGGTGGTGGTGCAATGATTGGTTCGCCGCTGGCCGTGGAATTGATGAAATACTTTTCTACGCCAACAGATGTTGGTGTGGCACAAACTTTTCTGACCATGGCGCTCATCTATTTTGTATTCATGATGGCGGGCGCACTGGGTTACAGGGTGCCGCCAACTGGCTGGAAGCCGGCAGGTTGGACCCCCAAGGAAGCTGCTAGTGCCAAGGGCATGATCACACAGCGCCATGTGCATGTCACCAAGGTATGGGGTATCCCGCAATTCTGGCTGGTCTGGATTGTGTTGTGCATGAATGTCAGTGCCGGTATTGGTGTGATCGGCATGGCGTCTCCAATGCTGCAAGAAGTGTTTGGCGGCACGTTGGTTGGCGTACAAAAAGGCTTCACAGCACTTGATACACAAGAATTGGCATCGATTGCTATCGTCGCTGGCGGGTTTACGGCCCTGTTGTCCCTGTTTAATATTGGTGGGCGTTTCTTCTGGGCAAGTTTGTCAGACAAACTGGGGCGTAAGCTCACTTACACGGTGTTCTTTGTGTTGGGCGGTATCTTGTATGCCAGCATTCCAAGTTCTGCGGGCGCCGGTAGCAGACTGCTGTTCGTTGCGGCATTTTGTATCATTCTGAGTATGTATGGCGGTGGTTTCTCCACAGTACCAGCTTACCTGGCGGACTTGTTTGGTACACAAAATGTTGGTGCAATTCATGGCCGATTGCTCACAGCTTGGGCAACAGCGGGTATTTTAGGTCCAGTTGTTGTTAATTATATGCGCGAATACCAGTTGGGACTGGGTTTACCGCGGGATCAGGTCTACAATCAAACGATGTATATTCTGGTTGGCATGCTGGTGATTGGCTTTATTGCCAATTTGCTCATTCGGCCTGTCGACAAGAAATATTTCATGACTGACGCGGAGTTGGCACAAGAGCGCAAACTGGCGCAAGACAAGGTAACAGAAACTGCAGCAGGTGGTGGTCAAGGCAACAATAGCAGTGTGACTTCACCGGCACTCGTGGTGTTTGCCTGGTTGGCGGTTGGTTTACCATTGGCATGGGGAACGTATAGAACGCTGGAAAGCGCTGCTAAGTTCTTTAATTAGGCCAGACGTGCATGTTGACGTGCTTCGCCTGAGGAGACCATGATGAAAGACCAGAAGATCGAATTTTATAAAGGTCCTGCAGGTGGTTGGGGCGCTTTGCGCAGCGTAAAAAATGCCCTGTTGGCTCAGGATATCCCGCTCAAGGGCGCCAAAACATTACTGTCAGCGAATCAGCCTGATGGTTTTGATTGTCCGGGATGTGCCTGGCCTGACCGTAATCATCATTCGACTTTCGAGTTTTGTGAAAACGGTGCCAAGGCTGTAGCGGCCGAGGCAACCGCCAGACGCGCCACGCCAGAATTGTTTGCGCAGTATACGGTGTCCGAGCTGTTGGAAAAAAGCGATTTCTGGCTGGAAGACCAAGGGCGCCTGACTGATCCGATGGTCTATGATGCGACAACAGACAAGTATCAGCCCATTAGTTGGGATGATGCGTTTGCGCTTGTCGCACGGCACTTAAATGCCTTGCCTGACCCGAATCAGGCAATTTTTTACACCTCGGGGCGTGCCAGCAACGAGGCAGCTTTCTTATATCAATTATTTGTGCGTGAGTATGGCACCAATAATTTTCCCGACTGTTCGAACATGTGCCACGAACCAAGCGGCAGTGGCATGCGCCCGCAAATTGGTGTGGGTAAAGGAACGGTCACACTAGAAGACTTCGAGAAAGCCGACGCGATTTTTATTTTCGGCCAGAATCCGGGTACCAACCATCCCCGCATGTTGGGTGAGTTGCGTCAAGCTGCCAAGCGTGGTGCCAAAATCGTCAGTTTCAATCCGTTGCGTGAACGTGGTCTGGAGCGCTTCGCCGATCCACAGGTCAAAATGGAAATGCTGACCAATGGTGCTACCGCCATTAGTAGTCATTATTATCAGTTACGTGTCGGTGGGGATTTTGCGCTTGTTAAAGGGATGATGAAATATCTAGTCGAATGCGAAGATGCAGGCGAACAGGTGTTAGACCATGCTTTTATTGCAGAACACACAGAAGGCTTTGAGGTTGTACTGGCAGATTTGCGGACAGAGTCTTGGGACTTGCTCGTGCAAGAATCCGGTTTGACCCAAGAACAAATCTGCGCGGCCGGTGAAGTGTATAAAAATGCCGGTAGTGTGATTGCTTGCTGGGGCATGGGTATTACGCAGCATCCGCATTCGGTCGCAACGATCCAGATGATTGTCAATTTACTCCTGATGCGCGGCAATATCGGTCGCGATGGCGCAGGTCCTTGCCCGGTACGGGGGCATAGTAATGTGCAGGGCGACCGTACCATGGGTATATGGGAAAAACCACCAGCTGCTTTGTTAGATAGACTGGGTCAAGTATTCGATTTCGACCCGCCGCGTGAATCTGGTTACGACACTGTCGAAGCGATTCATGCGATGTTAGAAGGCAAAGGACAAGTCTTTTTTGCGCTGGGGGGCAATTTTGCGGCGGCAACGCCAGATACATACGAAACATGGAAGGCATTGCGTCGTTGCGACCTGACCGTGCATGTCACGACAAAGCTCAACCGCAGTCATGTTATCCATGGTCGGGAAGCGTTGATCATGCCATGTCTGGGACGAACAGAAATCGATATGCAAGCCAATGGGGCACAAGGCGTGACTGTGGAAGACTCCATGAGTATGGTGCACATCTCGACAGGGATTAATCCACCGGCATCAGACAATCTGATGTCCGAGCCTGCGATTGTGGCGCGCTTGGCACATGCGACGATTGCACACCGCAGTAAAACACAGTGGTTGTGGTTGATTGAAGACTATAACCGTATCCGCGACCAGATCGAGCGGGTGTTTGATGATTTCAAGGATTTCAACCGGCGTGTGGCAGTGCCTGGTGGTTTCCGGTTACGTAATACCGCCAGTGAACGCGTCTGGATGACGGCCAAGAAAAAAGCCGTGTTTTACAGTCATGCTGTGCCTGTCGATACACCGTCGCATCGCGCGCGCGCCAGAATACTGGATACGGTAGTGTTCACGTTGATTACAACGCGTTCGCATGACCAGTACAACACAACAATCTATGGCATGGATGACCGCTATCGTGGTGTATTCGGTCAGCGCCGTGTGGTGTTTATCAATGCGGAAGATATCAAGACACTGGGCATGAAAGACGGTGACTGGATCGATATCAAGACGGTATGGGATGACGGGCAGGAGCGTCGTGCCGATAAATTCAAATTGGTTGCCTACAATATCCCCCGCGGTAACTTGGCTGCGTATTATCCGGAAACCAATCCGTTAGTCCCTTTGACAGCCGTGGCCATTGTTGCCGGGACACCGACGTCCAAGTCGATTCCCGTCATCCTGGCACCACATGAAGGGCAAGAACCACTTGCTGCTAATGGATGATCATGTCTTGTCCCACATTAATGGATATGTCAGGTTTTATTTTGGATAGTGTGAGCTTTTCGATTCTGGACGAATTGGCGCACGCCCCTCTTGAGGCTGGTATGTCGTTACCTAAGCTCGGTAAGCGCTTAAAGCAGGGTGCCAGTGTCGTGTTGCGACAACTCACGTTAATGAGCGATGCGACCATTGCCGGTGAAGCAGGGCCAGGCTGGGTGCGTATCGAGCGCACTGAAGAACGTTGGGTGGCTTATATCACCGATGTCGGTTATGCGTGTTGGAAAGACGCGCGTGACCAGCAAACTCATTGATTTAACCCCTGCGTACATTTTGTTGACTGCATTTTTGCTGCACTAAAACGCTGTTTGTATGATCGTGCTATTGTCGTGGTTCGAACAATGACTTTGAATGAGGAACCACTATGACAACTTCTCTGAATGATATTGCGGTAAAAAAAATTGATGGGACTTCCACGAATCTGGCAGCGTATCGTGGTGAGGTGCTCCTGATTGTCAATGTCGCTTCCAAATGTGGCTTAACACCACAATATGAAGGTTTGGAAAGCCTGTATCAGCAAAAACATGCCAAAGGTCTGGAAGTTCTTGGTTTTCCGGCAAATAACTTCAAAGGCCAGGAGCCAGGCAGTGATGCTGAAATCAGTACTTTCTGTTCGGTCAATTACGACGTCCATTTCCCGCTGTTTTCTAAAATCTCCGTACTTGGTGCAGACCAGCATCCTTTGTATGCAGCACTGACCAAGGCACAACCTGCTGCCATTGGTGAAGGCCCATTCCGGGAAAAACTCAAAGGTTTTGGTGTGAATCCGGACAATAGGGCCGATGTGCTATGGAATTTCGAGAAATTCTTAATCAACCGCCAAGGTGAAGTCGTCGCCCGTTTCTCACCGGATGTTACAGCAGACGATCCGCGACTGGTCGCAGCGATTGATGCAGAGCTGCTTAAGGCAGCGTAACGTCGTCAAGACATAGTCACAATACAGGCCGGATGTGATATCTCTGGCCTGATCATGCTGATACCATTAATGTTACCAGTTGTCAAAGTTGTTAATTCAACTTATTATTGAGATTAATTCTTATTTGTATTTAAAAATCTCATTCCTGTTGTCGCTGTGTCAGAACCCTTATCCCCAGCTAATGTTGAAACGCTGTATGACCATCATGGCTGGTTAGTGCGGCTTTTATGCCGGAAACTGGGTAACATCGACAACGCTGCCGATCTGGCACAAGATACATTCGCCCGTATTCTCAGTTCCAAAGAACAGATCATGGTGCGCGAGCCGCGTGCTTATCTGACGACGATTGCCAGCAGGCTGACAGCCCAGTATTTCCGGCGTTTGGCTTTGGAGCGTAGTTATCTGGAAGCACTTGCACAGCAACCGGAAGACAGTCATCCGTCACCAGAAGCACGTTTGCTGGTGTTGGAAGCTTTAACGGCTGTGAGTGGTGTATTAGATGCTTTACCCACGCGTACAAAAGAAATATTTCTGCTCTCCCAGTTAGACGGATTAACGTATCCAGAGATTGCTACCCGGTTAGGTGTCACAGTCAATGTGGTACAAAAGGCCATGATTAAAGCCTACCAGCATGCTTATCAGGTGGTGTATGGTTAAGATATCGGCGACCTGTGAAGGCCAACGGATTTTTTTTGTCGCATGCCAACCATGTGCGCGATGACTATTTCCCTGTTTGCGCCGCGTGACGGTGCGCAGCCCATTGACCCCAAAATTGTTACACAGGCAGCGACTTGGCTGGCTATCATGCAGTCGGGTATTGCTGGCCCGACCGATCAACTTGCCTGTCAACGTTGGCGTGACGCACACCCTGACCATGAAAGGGCGTGGCAACGCATGTCTGCACTGAGTCAGGATGTGCGTAAAGGGACTGCCGGGTTGACACCAACATTGGCACGTCAGGCACTCTACAGCACAACCTATGCAAGGCGTACCATATTGAAATCGGTTGCCGGTTTGACGATTGCCGGTGCAGGTTTCTGGGGCGTGCGGGAATCGACTTCATGGAAGACACTGACTGCCGACTATAGCACTGGTACAGGGGAGCAGCGCACAATTACACTCGCTGACAACACACAAGTGATGTTGGATACAAACAGTGCGATTGATGTGCAATTTACCAATGCACGTCGACACATTTCTTTACGCACTGGTGCCATCATGGTCACAACAGCCAAAGATCCAATGCAACGGCCTTTTGTTGTGATGACAGATAGTGGCAGCATTACACCAATCGGTACACGTTTTACGGTGCAATACGACCCAGATCATAGTCCTGCCATGACGCAGGTGGCTGTCATGGAAGGGGCCGTTGATATTCATACACAACAAGGCAACAGTGTCTGGCGGGTGCATGCAGGACAACAAACCCAATTTAGCCATCAAACAATTGATGCTATTGCTGTGTTAAACCCGAGTGCTAACGCATGGACAAAGGGTATGCTGGTTGTCGAGCGTATGCGATTGGCAGACTTTACTGCCAAATTGAACCATTATTACAAAGGGAGTTTGCGCTGCGCGCCAGCTGTTGCCGATCTGTTGGTGTCAGGGGCTTTTTCTGTGGATGACCCACATAGGGTGCTGGCTTTATTGCAGGAAACGTTGCCAGTGCATGTTCGTTATATCACCCGGTATTGGGCAACGCTTGACGCACAACAGGAATAAAAGGGAATAAGCCGACTGCCGCAGACTTAAGCTGTATGCCGGCAAACACCCAACATGGCTGCAATACCATCACTTGGATATGGTAGTTCCCACTGACCATACACTCGCCAATGGTCCTGTCTGTGCGCGGCGCATTGCTGCACGCGACATTTGCCAAAAAATCAGCGACAGCGCGGCTGCGGTTAGATCCACGGACAAGGCAGGCAAGCTGGTATGTGCCCATAGGCCAGTCTGAACAGGCGCGAGAAAGCCCACCAGACTAGCGAGTGGAATCAGCGCGGTGGCAACGGCACAGGCCATCAGTAATTCATACCCTGCTCGCGCGGCACCCCGCCAGAAGGCCCACGCGATACAGCCAAAAAACATTGCATAATACACGCCCACATGCCACGAGCCCAGCGATGCTACATGGCCGTGCAGCAGCTTGCCTGCCAGTAGCGTCACCGAGATGCCGCACATGCAGCCCAGGCATACACCTACTGTCAGCGCAGCCAGCCAGATGGTATTTCGGCGCTGCTCTGGCATCGGCTGACCACGTCTTTCCTGTTTACGGCGGCTTTCTATCCAAAGCAGATTGCCACTGTAGAACAGGAAGGCGCCGGCTAGGCCCAGCAGGAAATACGCCCAGCTCACAGTTACACCACCGAAGGTACCGAAGTGCAGCGCGAAAAAAGAGGTGAGCAGGGATAACGTTGGCGTCTGGTGACCGGGCAGGTAGTCACTGGAAGTCACACGGCCGGTGTATGGGTCCAGCGACACATAAGCCCCACGTGTGCTGCGCCGCATGCCTTGTTTGTCTCCTCCCCAGATACGTACTGAGGCGCGGGGCCCCAGACTGTCACTGTACTGCATGACGGTTGGTTCGAAGCTGGGTGCTAGTACGTGTACCCGTGCCAGAAGTTCGGTCGGCGCCAGCATATCGGTAGGGTTGCGTGGCGTGACTTTGGCACGTTCTGCTGGCTTTGCAGGCACACCACCGGTGGCCGGCTGGCCGCGCCAGATGTTCTGCAGGCCCCCTTGGTAGATGACATGGTTTTGCAGCGCATAGATATCATCGTGGAAGGCGAACACCGCCGAACTCAGTGCCATGATGATATGAAACGGCAAGCTGATGATACCGATGACATTGTGTGCGTCCAGCCACATGCGTTTGAGGTTGCGGCCTATCCGCAGGGCGAAGAAGTCTTTTACTAGCGTGGGTAGCAGCACGATTACGCCCGACATCAGTGCCACCGTGTATAGCGCGGCGATGATGCCCATCACCAAGCGGCTCGGGTCGTTGTCGACGGGCAGGCCGACGACACGGTGCAGGGTGTCGATGAATGC
>JAATFN010000243.1 GCA_015655165.1 Betaproteobacteria bacterium
AGGAATAACCGTCGAGAAACCGCAGTGTGCAATTAACACGAGGATGACAGCACAGGCACGTAATCCGTCGAGACCCGGAATGTAATCGTAAGAAGGTGAGGCGGGTGCAGGTGTGATCATCGTAGATTATCCAGTTTGACACGTGCCCGGTTGTTACCTGTCATGTTTTCGAAACTGTAACGAATGCTGGCACGAAATACACCATTGTTATGTTTGTTGGTACTACTTGATATTTCCTGTCTGCGATCGGCTTCAAGCCGCAAATTCAGACGTGGTGTCATGTCATAATCAAAACGCACACCCAGGCGCAGGATTTTGTTTTCTTGATTGATAAAGGCATAGCCTTGATTATTATTGGCACCACTATGGGTTTCATAACGTTCTTGTTCAATCGACGATAAAAATGCAAAGCGCGTTTTAGGTGTGGACTCCCACATCATGCGCGCTTGTATGCCTCTGACTTGCAGGAAAAGCTTGTTGCCCGAGTCATCAATACTCTCAGGTCGATCCCATAAACGTAGGGTAAACCACGTTTTAACCGAATAATGCCAGTCAGCACCTAATTCAAGAGCACGTAACCGGCGATTGTGCAACGTATCGAATTTGCGTTGTACAGTGCCGAAGTGTCCCAGCAGAATGGTGTTTTCTGTATAGCGCCAAGCTGTGTCGACAAACAGTTCTCTGTCACGATAACCTGTATCGTAAGCATCCTGTTCCGCTTGGGTCCTAAGCGGAAAGTTGGTCTTGGTATGTTTGATACCTGCTAGCAATATCGACTTTGTACCTGGTTCATAACGAATTGCTAATTGATTTGCGTGGTTGTCACGGCTGTATGGCGTAATATTGTATTCATCGATAAACCGTAATGTCTGGCGCGTGACTGTAAAGGGAATATCAAAATGCGGTGTCACGCGTAATGCGATTTCAGCCTGATTTTCTGTGATATGCGGTAATTCAAGATCTGTTGACCGGTCAGGATTCGGTAAATTCAGACCCTGACGTCCATCGCCTAACGCTTCGTAATAATCATACATTCTCTCATCATCGCGGTGGTATAACTTACCGCGCAAGAAACTGCTGAACTCCCATTGATACAACGCATCCCATTGTTTTTTTGTATGTTCTAACCGGTTGAGTGTATCGAAACGGACCTTTGACGCAGAACCTGAAAGCAGCAAATAGCTACGTTCTGTGGGAAACGGGATAAACAATGCAGCGCCCAGATCGGTAGACCAGGCAGAAGAGGAGACCTTTTGGGAATCGTTTTTTCCGAAAAGATACGGATTATCAAACCGGTACCAGCTCGTACCCCCTTGTAAAGCATATTCGATTGTTGCACTGGCAGGTTGCACCATGATGGCGCCACATAGCGCAACAGACCAGCGTATTAGCCGGTAGAACAAACAAGGTAGCATGGTGGACTTTACAGGCATACAGATCTCGTTGCGTTAAGGTGTATTCATCACGATTTCATACCACAAGCTGGTTTGCACTTCAGTCGCTTGCAACATGATGACGGCTTTACCGTCTTGTATCGTCATTTGTGCTGCTTCTAATGCAGGCAGACGCTCGCCACGCGCGTTTAACGGATAAACGGTCAAACGCCGCTGATTCAGCGGCACGGTTAGTTGCAATTGTGTGCGTTCCATCCATACAGGTCCTTGCACATCACGTGCACCGGAAGGTTTGTCAATGGCAGATGTATCCTGTTCGAGCGTGAACCATTGGTTTTGCCCTTTATAACGGATGATTTGTTTTGGGCGGTATGGCATGGATCCTGGCTGTGTGCCGGTCACAGCACCTGAAACGGTCACAAGCATATGTTGCGTATGTACTAAGGGCTGGTTGTCCAGCGCATTGATCAATAGCGCAACATAGCCACGTCCTTTGGTCAGCATATCAACAGCAAATGACTCGTCTATGGTAACAGGCCCATCGGGCAATACCCCGAATATACCTTTGGCAAATGGTGTGCGCAAGAACAGGATATTGTGATCATTGAGTGATAATGCCGGCGTTGTTGACCCTGCTCCCGGTATTACCGTATTCGATGTGTTTGCTACCTCGGACAGATTGATGGCCAGTTGTGTATTGCCGACTGTTTCGGGTGTGATGCCGTATTTCAATTGAAGGTGGGCGGCTAATGCGCCAACGTCGCGTGACGCTGCAATCGCAACACGCGTTACTGCCGGAATGGGGACCGTCAAGCGTTTAGTCAGCGCGGGAAATTGTGCTTGGCGAAACAATAATGCACTTTGACCTGTGAGTGCGAATTTCCCCCAATCCCCACTCAACGTGAAATTCGATGGCGTATCCGACCAGTTGTCGCCATCCATATAGTCAAAGAAAAACAGTCCATCCCAGTCTTGTGCCGCAGCTACCGCTGCCATTAACGGCTGAATGACAGCACTTTGGCGGTTCGGAAAAGGATAGTTGAATTCACTGATGACAAACGGTTTTTGGCTATCACGATGAAATGCTAATGCCAGAAGACGGTTCAACTCGGTTTTGTTTAATGGTGTATCGTGCATGCGCCAGTCATATCTGTCCCATGCGGCACCCGGATAATCGGGGTGGTCAATGTAAAAATGCTCGTCGATATAGTCCATCTGCGCGTGGGAATCGAAATTGAGTACGCCACCATAGCCCATTTGAGTGCCGGTGACAGGCACAAGTGCATCGGTTTCGTCTTTGACAACCTGGCGCAGACGATTCAGATACGTTTTGTCGGTATCCGATAAAAAACGCAGAAAATCATAACGACGTTTTGCCTGAGGGGTGTCTTCGACGTTGCCTGGATCTGTCACGCCTGTGATTGTTTGCATGAGTGGTTTGAGTTTGCGCTCAATGCGTTCTTGCAAATGGTTCAATGCGCTAAATGCCACATCATCGTTGTCGGTTGGTGTCAGTAGGGCAATGGTGCCTTTAACAGCGGGGCATTCCCCCCAGATATGACAAGCCTTTTGGGTTGAACCATAACGTTTTATCAGCCATGTCTGCCATTGTTGTTGCAGTTCTGGTGCATAGTTCGGTGGTACAGCCGCTTTCCATTCGCGTCGTTGCCATGCTGCCAGTAGCGACGATTCATTATTGATTTCAACCATCGCAAGTCCTGCATAACCACGCAGATTCAATGCTTGTAGTAATTGTCTTGCATACGTTTCTTGTAATGCGACCATGCGCGGGTAATACACGTGGACAGATGCGCCGTAGGTTTCGTTTTCTGCGTTGTTCTCGAAGACGGGGACATGGTCTACAGAGGCGCGAAAGCTGTAGCTGACGTGCAAATTGATGTTTACATACAATCCTTCCTGACCTAAAACACGAATGAAATTCGCCAGACGTGTTAGCGCTATTTGATTGAATGTGGGGTAGGCATCTGGTGTTAACAGGCTACGTGGTGGATTGGTTTCTTTGCCGGGTGACGTATCCATGTGATGTAAACGCACGGCATTAAAACCCAGTTTGCGCAAACGCTTGGCAAGCCTGGTGGCCTCCTGGCCGGATGGGAAATTGGTCGCAAAACTCAAATTTACACCATATAAACGCACGCGCGTGTCGTCTGCAGTATTGGCCTGAAGATCTTTGCCGACCCGGTAAAAATGACCATCCCTTGCAAATAGTTTATCGGCTGGTGTCAGTGCTGCATTTAATGATGAGCGGTCAGGTGCGCCAGTTAACCCGTCCTGATCAATCGTCAACGAGAAATAGGACTGGTGATTATCATCGGTTGTAAACACAGGTGTCTGTGCTATTGCCGTTGTGGCGGTGTTTGTCAGGCAAAGTACGCTCAGTATGGCCAACAGATTTTTGGGCAATCGATACATCACACACCACGCGTTATATTAGAGGTTGATTGTGTTGCGTCAGCTTGTACTATCCGATGTACTGTCAGGCGTGAAGAGATGATGACAGAAGAAAAGATGAACAGGATATTCTGAAAGCTGATACCTCTAAAAAGTTCACTTTCCGAGATATTACTGATCAGAATAAAAATAAACAGAATCCAGTGAATCGCAGCATCCTCACGATCGACCTTGATAAATCGTACCAAATTGACGATATGAAATACCATGATACCTATAAACAGACCAATGCCCACGAAACCCAGTTCGTTTAAAATATCGATATAACCGTTATGTGATTGCAATGGTACCCAATGCAAAAAATCGATAATGTATTGGGAAGCACTACCTTCACCGAGCCAGAATGCACCATAACCCACGCCCAGCCAGGGATGTTTGTGAATTTCCAGCAAAACCAATTCCCATATTTCGGTACGTCCTGTCAGATCGACTGATTTATTGAAGAAATAGTGGATCGGATAGAAAATTTCCTCCCAGTCGGGAAGGCGGCTCTCGAAGATGTAAAACAGCATCAGACCAGAGGTAATGGTTATGGCGATGACCAGCATCAGCCGTGAACCGTCAAATAGGCCTACCAAGTGACGTTTTCTGAGGAGCAGGTACAAACTACAGCACAGTAAAAATACCAGCAGTGCAGTTGTACTTTTGGTCATGATCAGCAGTAACAAGCTAAATAGGACACTTGCAATACAGATGGTAGACGGTATTCTTTTTTCAAAAATCTGTCGTACCCAGAAAATCGCACACAAAGCGGAGATGGCACCGAGGCCATTTTTTTGTGGGAGAATGCCGCGCCACGCATGATTTAATTGTGCATCGATACCGATATTGGGCATTGTTAATACAATCACAATCGACAACAGTATTAATGCTGTAAATGTTGCCAATAGCGTATCAATGAACTGTCTTGGGTGCCCGATAGGTGGTGAAATAGCAATCGCAACAATGATGAGGCCGACGAGTTGTATTACACGCTTTAAGGTAACAATCGGTTCTGGCGACCACAATATGGTGGTTGCACAGTAAAGTACAAACAGAATCAGAAACGGATTCAGGTTGCGTAAATGGATGATACTCCAGTATTGATGGCGCCATGCCAGCCATGAGCCAATCAGAAAAATCGAACCGAACTGGATCTGGAAAATACGCGACCCTTCAGCATAACTACCGCGTGGATTGACTTGGCTCCAGTCAAATCCGGCCGGTAACAATGAAAAAACGATACACAGCACAATCAAGAGATAGACTGTCAATAGATTTTTTCTTGCTGGAAAAATGTCAGTTGCCATATTCATGGTAGCGGTGTCCGGCTAATGCACTGAGTTTGCCGCATTGCCCACTACTGATACGTAACCAGGTAATGGCGGTAATTCTTGAAAAAGGCAACGCGAGTAGTGTTAATACCACGGCAATAGCCAATTGTATGGCGCCACGCCCTCCCAGATAGAGGGCGCGTCGCAGATATGGCATACCGGAGAGTCTTGCTGTTTCAGACAATATATAGGTTTGTCCTAAACGGTAAGAACGTCGTATCAGCCACGGTAAATTCGCACGTGAGCTTGGCACTTCTTCCGTGACAGTTGCCTCGTCACACCAGATCAATGTAGCACCCTGAGCGATCATATCCCGAAACAACATTGTGTCTTCCGCACCTGTACGACCGAAATTCGTGTCAAATGGTCCGTGAATATTTTTTAGACATGCACGACGAATCAATACATTGCCTGTGCGTGCATCTTGCGTGGTGATGATGGTACCTGTTTGGAAGCGGCGGCGATAAAAGAAATTCCCTTTGATAATCCATGAAGGTGTCGTGTCGGTATAACGTGGCAATACCGGCCCGAAAACAGCGTCAGCATCATAGGTTTTCTGGGTGTGAATCATGGATAAAATCCAGTTTGCGTCAGGCATTTCATCATCATCGATGAATAATACCCAAGTGCCTTGTGCTTTCCCCACAGCCGCGTTTCTTGCGACTGCAATATTGGGTGTTGTTTCTGCAAGGCTATATAGTGGATAGGGAAGTTGATTGTGCCACTTCTGCAATACTGGTCTGGCCGAGCCTTGTGGGTCGTTATCGACGACGATCACTTCGATTTGCAAGGTGCCGGTCTGCTGTAATGTCAGTGCATCCAATAAACCATCGAGTAATGCTGCACGCTTGAAGGTGCAGATACAAATACTGATATCGACATGCGGTGGTGTATTCATCGGTGATGCCTCGTCATTGGCAGGAAAAACCCCCAGATCAGAATCAAATCGAATATTTCGACAATCACCAGTGCTGCAACAGCCCCCCATGCGCCATAGGATGGAATCAATAGCAGGCTGGCAATTAACATCACGATCAGACTGGCCACACCACTGATTAACAATTGTTTATATCTGTCATTGCTGCTTAACCATGATGAGCCGACCCAGCGGGCAGCATTGACGGCAAAATAAAAGCCCCAGGCCAGCACTAATGGCGTTGAGTTTTGATATTGGGGACCTAATACATGTGTTTGCAACCACGGCAGCATGAACCACAAGATCGCGACATAGAGGGCAGTTAATGCTTCCATGCTAATCACAGACACTGATGCCAGGCGGTTTAACTGTGTCCAGTTTTTAGCGGCATACAAGCGACTGGCAATTGGTCTGGCAATCCGTTACCAAGCCAATACACACAATGAAATCGGCATCAACAACAAGCGTGCAGCATTTAAATCTGCAACCGCTGTAATACCCAAAAAGGCAGCTGCTAGAAACAAATAGCTGTAGTTGGTCAGCCAAGCAACGAGCGCACCTGGTAATGCCCATTTACCGCGTTGCCAGATTTCAGAGATTGTTTGTTGTTTTGTCGTGAGTTTTCCCTGACCGGTTTGCAATATGCCTTTGCCAAGGGATAAGCCGATAATGTTGGCACCGCCCAGCATCATCATAATGCCGGCGACAGTGAGTTGTCTGGACAAGACAAGAATCGCCACGCCGCATAAAACGGCAATCACGTAGCCACTATCAATGAACAAGACTTTATGGGGAGCACCTTCGATAAAACTGACGCTGCGCAGATATTCTCTTTGGGCATTCAAAAAGATATAAAAAGCAAATGCTATTCCGATTAACCATGGTTGGGAGTCGGTATCGGTGACATAGACAGCAATGCTGCTGCCAATACCGAACAACAATGCCAATAATATATTGAGAGAAAATTGCAGGTGGTGCAGTTGTGCAAACAACTGCAAGCGCTGTATATGTGTTTTACCAGGCGCGATGGTGGTAAGCGGGCTAGTAATTAATGCCTCGGCAACGGTAGAAACAAAAATACCGACAACATAAATTTGCGAATACAGTCCGTATGTCTCTTTAGTCGCCAAGCGAATGAGTACCAAGCCCACAACCAGATTCAAGGCACTCAATATTGCCTGATCGAACAACGAGGTGAGCGAGTGAATAAACAGACGTCTGTTATTCAGCTCTTTTTCTTGAACCATTTACTTAGTCGTCGCCATAATTTGCTGTTGGTCAAAGGATCATCTTGCAGATCAGCATATTCGTTATATACAGAGCCAATGATTTGCGCACCTGTCGTAGTCATTTCGGATTGCAGATTTTGTAATTCGGACAGTTCTGTACGGTGTTTTCTGCCTACGAGCAGACAGATACCGACTTGCTGAGTAATTGTTTGTGCATCTGAGTAACGCACAGCCGCCGGGGTGTCGACAATAAAGACATCATATTTATCGGCAAGCGAAGCGATTAGTTCACTCAAAGCTGAGTCGAGCAAAATTTCCTGTGGGTTTGGCGGAATCGGGCCGGCAGGTAATACATGTAAATGCGGAAAATTGGGGATAACCTGACCTTCGGTGAAATTGGTCCGTTTGGCCAGAATCGTAGATAAACCGGTTTTGTTATCAATGTTAAACAGTTTGTGCTGCGATGGGGAACGCATGTCCGCATCGATTAACAATGTACGTTTTTTCATTTGAGAAAACGCAATGGCCAGATTGGCAGCAAGATAACTTCTGCCTTCACCGTTTTCTGGACTGACCAGTGCCAAGGCGAACGGAGACTGGCCATTCAGCCGAATGGCAATTTCTGCACGTAAGTGACGGATCTGCTCCGACTCGAGACTGAATGGGGCATAGGCCATGACCAGCGATTTATCCAAATGGTCGCCTGGCACTAATGCCGTTGCATAGTTAAATTGTTGGGATAGGACAGCCTGGACTTGCTGTTCTTGCAACAAGCCCAGTTGTATGGCTGCCTCTCCAAAACGCAGGTTCGATCTGTTTTGCACATCGACAATGTGTGTGACCTGTTCTTTGCTTAATAAACCTGCCTGAATAAAACGTTCACCGATTTTGTCGGTACGTTTGATTTCTGATGGCGTTTCAATATTGTCGCTCATACATTCGTCCCCTGACGCATTCCGATGTGTCCGATAAGTGGTAGGCGAATACCGCGTAACATATCGTCTCTGCTACGAATTTTACGGTTACGGAATTCTTGCAAAAGACCTAAACACAAGCCCAGAACGGTTCCCATAATCAAACTCGCCAGA
>JAATFN010000301.1 GCA_015655165.1 Betaproteobacteria bacterium
ACATATCCGACTTTCCTGATTCCGTTTTGTACCTGGCTATTAATGGGTTACTTTCGTTCGATTCCTTATGAACTGGAAGAATGCGCATTGATCGACGGCGCAACACGCTGGGAAATTCTGGTAAAAATCATTCTGCCATTAGCCGTACCTGGTTTGATTTCTGCCGGTATCTTTGCATTTACTTTATCGTGGAACGAATTCATCTATGCGTTGACATTCGTCTCTTCGTCAGAAGTGAAAACCGTGCCAGTGGGAATTGTCACCGAACTGGTTGAAGGGGATGTCTATCACTGGGGTGCATTGATGGCGGGGGCACTTCTGGGCTCGTTACCTGTTGCTGTCGTGTATTCGTTCTTCGTTGAATATTACGTGTCCGGTATGACTGGCGCAGTCAAGGAATAATAATAACTATAAATAACAACAATACAACGGAATAACAAGAGGAGCAAAGCAACAATAATCTGTAATCCCAAGGTAAAACGGCATATATGCATGACATATATGCCGTTTTTTTATCCGGTAGCGCACCAGAAACCCGCATTCTCATCCCAACCAACACATGCACAGTGGCCGTCTTCTTGATATCCGATCACGGAATCACAGCCCCCCTTCTTGGTGGGCCTGGACGCGGATTCACAGGTGCCTGTGGACGTATGACCTGTGCATTCTGCACGTGCGGCGGGATAACCTGCATGGGACGCACCACATGGGGCGCAGCATTAGACGCAGACGTTGATGACGGCAAGCGCGGGCCAGCCGCGAGTAATGACTGTGTTCCCACTACGGCCTGTTTACCGGAAGCCCGAATAGGCTGTACTGAAAACATCGACCATATTGCAGCAATGCCGATTAACACTGCAATAGCGGTAACCGTCCGATAACCTGTATTTGTACCTTGTGTGTTCATTCTCTTTTATCCTATCAATCGTCAATAACCATACATAGGACTTGGCGCAAAATGGCGAGTTCCAATATGGCACATCGGATTGCGACGGAATGCGTGGTCAAGAAAAATCAACAGAACCTACCACCATGCACACCATATGCATGACCAAATGTAATTGGTATCCGTACTGTTTAAATGATCCATTCGTTTTATTACTATACAGATTCCATGTTAATTTTTTGAAAGGAACAGCCATGAGAAGAAATGTATCCATCCTAGTGTTCACATTACTTGCAATAGGTACTGCAAACTTGGCACATGCAGGTCAGGCGTGCTGCATGTTACCGGCACCATCCACACCTTCAGTGCCTTCTACACCTTCAGTACCATCCGGTTCACTGACTTCCATCCATACGCCAACACAACCTGTGACAAGGCCGGTTATGACACAACCACAACTACCGGTTGCCAGTACCTCTCAACCAACGACACCAATCCTACCTAAAAGTGGTTTTACCTTGCCACGTAACTATAGCTACTAACGACACCTACCTACACCAGCCGTCATGTGATTCCCCCCCACCCTATTTTGATGGGGAATCACGTTTGACCTTCATACCTGTGCTCTTATCAAGTCCACAGCATTGAATAAAACGACACGGTACTCGCACTATCGGCGCCCCAATATGCGCCAATATGGAACATTAAATCACCATACAAGTGCAAAAAGTTTTTTATATCGCGCTACTTCCTTTCATAACACCACACCTCCACACACTGTCAGCTTTGCAAGACATGCAGGAATATACGTACCGCACGTACTGCTGAGCGTATTACATCAATAAAAATTCTCATCATTCCCGCTGTATGGGAATGGCGTCTCATCTCATGGCACGGTTAATGCTATTGTTCTATCAATATCTGTTCACGAACATGCCTGACCATGCCACAAGAAAAACTGTCATCAGAAGAATCTGCCAACCAGCCAATCAATACACAAGAGCGTGTGTTGATGGTGTTGATGGCACTAGCGCAAATCGGCAGACCTGTTAGCGCAATGGAGTTAATGGACCAAACCGGTTTGGCAAAAAGTTCTTTATATCGCCAACTCGCCCTCTTGAAACGTTGGGGTTTTGTGTTTGAAGCCAACAGCCTCTATGCACCTGGTCCTGTCAGCCTGCAACTTGCATCAGGATTTGACGCCGCATCGCTACTGACCCAGTATGCCAAACAGGATATGCAACTACTCTCGGAACAAACCCGTGAAAGTGTTGCCATTACTGTCGCCATCCAGCATCAAGCAATTTGTATCGACATGGTTGACGGTCCACAGGCACTGCGCTGCTCTTTTGAAAAAGGCCGCAGTGTTGCGCTACGTGATGGCGCAACAGCAAAATGTCTGCTTGCCCACCTGACAGAACGTGAACAGGCTAATGTCCTGTCCATCGAATACCCGGACCCACAAACCAGAGCAAAACGTCAATTGCTCTTACAGGAAATTCGCCAACGCGGCTATGTATCCAGCGACAGCGAAGTCGATGCCGGCGTATGGGGTGTCAGTTTCCCGCTATTTACACGTCACAACTATTTATTGGGCGCACTGACATTGATGGCTCCTTCACAGCGTGCTTCCCTGCAGCAGGATCATCTCATCCAGTTAACGTCATCCACTGCAAAGCGGATCAACAACAAACTGCAACATAACTAACCTAACAGTCACCCTACCGTATTTTTTTGGAGAACCACTATGTCTATATCCCGCCGCAATCTTTTCAGTGTCCTTTGTGCCATCGGTGTATCTTGCTTGTCACATGTGGCTTTCGCACAAAACACACAGCCAATCAAAGCTGTCACAGATGCCACATTCCCGCCAATGGAGTTTGTCGAGAACAACAAATACACCGGTTTCGACATTGAATTGGTAGAAGCCATCGGCCAGCAACTGAAGCGTCCTATCGAATGGACTAACGTGGATTTTAAAGGCTTAATTCCAAGCTTGACGTCCAAACGTGCCGATATCGCTGTATCGGGTATCTACATCACCCCTGAACGTGCACAAGTTGTGAACTTTGCCAATTCCTATCTGGCAGGTGGTCTGGTTGCCATGGTCAAAGACAACAATACGACAATCAAAACGCTCGACGACTTGAAAGGCAAGCGTATCAGTGTGCAGATCGGCACAAAATCTGTGCAATGGTTGCGCGACAATATCCCTTCTGCACAACTTGTCGAAGTCGAAAAAAATCAGCAAATGTTCAACCTGGTCGATATCGGTCGTGTCGATGCGGCAGTCACCGGCAAACCTGCTGCGTTCCAGTATGCACGTACTAAAGGCGGTGTAAAAATTCTGCCAAATCAATTAACTACCGAAGAGTACGGTATTGCCGTTCGCAAGGATTTACCTGACGTGTCAAAAGATATCAACGAGGCACTCGCGCAATTGAAGGCAAACGGCACATACGACAAACTGGTCAAGAAGTGGTTTCCGACCACAGCACAGTAAGTATTGCTGTCTATTTCATTTCCCCAATCGTATCTGGCCGGTTGTCAACAACCGACCGGATACCTGTGAGTCATCATGAATCTCGATCTGAATTTTTCTCCCGTTTTTGCGGGCTGGGATACACTGCTGCAAGGCACGCTGGTATCGATTGAAATTATCATCTGTGCATTACTGCTAGGTTGTACACTCGGCTTACTGATCGGCATTGGCCGCCTTAATCCGAAGCATGCGTTTATCTACAATATCTGTACATTATTTGTCACACTCATACGTGGCACACCGTTACTCGTACAGTTATTTATCCTGTATTACGGCTTACCGAAAGTAGGATTGATGTTCCCCGCATTTTTTTGCGGTGTCATCGGACTGGGTCTCTATTCCAGCGCCTACGTCTCTGAAATTGTGCGTGGTTCAATCCAGTCGATCGACAAAGGCCAGACTGAAGCAGCACGTTCGTTAGGCATGTCGTCAAGCCAGTCTATTTATAAAATCGTTCTGCCACAAGCTGTGGTACGCATGATCCCGCCACTGGGCAACGAATTTATCGCACTCATCAAAAACTCTGCACTCGTATCCTTAATCACGATCCATGATGTCATGCAGGCAGGCACCACGATTATCAGCAATACCTACCGTGATCTGGAAACCTATCTGTTCATTGCCCTTATCTATCTGCTGTTGACAGGGACATCGGTGCTGTTTTTACGATATATCGAAAAAAGACTCAAAGCCAAAGGAGTGGCGTAATGCATCAACTCAACGAACACGCAGCGCCCATCATCAAGATCCGAAATCTTGGCAAACGCTACGGTAACAATGTTGTCCTGAAACATATCGATTTCGATGTGATGCCCAAAGAAGTCATGGTCATCATCGGCCCGAGCGGTTCAGGTAAAAGTACATTTTTACGTTGCTGCAATGGACTCTAACAGGCAGAAGAAGGCGATGTCGATATCTGTGGAACCAAGTTGGTCAGCAACGGCGAAATTTTACCGGATGCGCAATTGAATGCATTACGTAAAAATGTCGGTATGGTCTTTCAATCCTTCAATCTGTTTCCCCATTTGACCGTGCTGGAAAACATTTGTGTGGGCCCGCGCATGCTGCATAAAACCAGCAAGACAGATGCCCATGCCCAAGCCATACAACTGCTCGGTAAAGTCGGTCTGGCAAATAAGGCCGATGCCATGCCGTCAAGCTTATCCGGCGGACAAAAGCAACGTGTGGCCATTGCCCGCGCATTGGCCATGCAACCTGCCGTCATGCTGTTTGACGAACCGACATCGGCGCTGGACCCCGAATTGGTAGGTGAAGTATTACAAGTGATGAAGTTGATCGCCCAAGACGGCATGACAATGATTGTCGTCACCCATGAAATGGGCTTTGCCCGTGAAGTGGCAGACGTTGTTGTTGTCATGGATGGTGGCGGTATTATTGAAGCAGGACCACCAGCACAGATTTTTGGAGCGCCACAACAGGCACGGACTAAAAGCTTTTTGCAATCTGTTTTGAGTCGGTCATAAATCCACGATTAGTATGATGTTTTTTCATTTTTATACATTGGACCAATGCCCGGCGACCCTCTGGAAAAATGGTGGTGGCACCACAAGGGAAATTGCATGCTGGCCGCAAAACAGTACGATATCCGACTTTGACTGGCGTATCAGTATTGCCGACATCGCCATGAATGGCCCTTTCTCGGCTTTCACGGGATTGGACCGCACCATCATGTTGTTGAACGGGCATGGTGTACAACTGACCGCCAAAGACGGCAGCTTTGATCATCGTCTTGCCACGCCCTTGGTCCCATTTCATTTTTCCGGGGACACGGCATTGGATTGTATCTTGTTAAATGGTGCAACCCGCGATTTTAACGTAATGACCCGGCGCGGAGTATGGCATGCAGACACCCGCATTGTGCATCACGCAACACAGCATGCAAACAGCAAGGCCGGTTTGATCTTCGTGGTATCCGGACAATGGGATGTGCGCCTGTCTTCCCACGAACACAATACTGTCAGTCCTCTTACCATCAAAGCAGGTGAAGGTGTCTGGTGGTGCAATCATGATATGGATGTGTCACTCGTGCCTACTACTGCAGATGCGAGCGTTGTCATGACACAGTTCAGAAAAAACAAATAAAGTATTTATCATGCAAAAAAAACTCTTTGCAAAACATGCGTTATTACCCGATGGCTGGATGGATGATGTCCAGATCACGTGGGATGAACACGGCATCATCGGGCAAGTCATTACCGGCGCGCAACACATCAACGGCGAGGAATATGTCGAATATCTGATTGCCGGCATGCCGAATTTGCATTCCCATGCTTTCCAGCGCGCGTTTTCCGGATTAACCGAATACCGTTCTTCGCAACAAGACAGTTTCTGGAGCTGGCGCAAACTGATGTATGCATTTGCTTCGCGCATTTCTCCTGAGCAGCTCGAAGCCGTG
>JAATFN010000357.1 GCA_015655165.1 Betaproteobacteria bacterium
CCAAAGAGAAATCACAATGTGACGCCGTATGAGTCGTATCAACAAGAGAGCAAAATTTCGAATTTAAATACTTTATCCGATAAGGATAAACCGATTGATGAATCAAAATTTAAACGGTTCTAAAGCGTGTTTGTTAATGATCTAAGCACTGATCACATTTACAGATAATTGCTATGGATAAAAAAAATACAGAAGAAAACGGGGTTGCCACTAAGCAGTTTCTGACATTTTACATTGGAGAAGAATTGTTTGCGATTGCAGTCGGTGACATTCGTGAAGTGATCGAATATGGCAGATTAACTGATGTGCCGATGATGCCTGCATTTCTAAGAGGCGTAACGAATTTGCGTGGTTCCGTGATTCCTGTTTTGGATTTGTCAGTACGGTTTGGTCGTGCAGTAACACAAGAGAAAAAACGTACATGTATTGTGATTGTAGAAGTACAGCATGAAGCTCAATTGCTTGTTATTGGCGTGATTGTTGATGCTGTCAATAGTGTTGTCGCAGTAGAAGACAATCAGATCGAAGACAGGCCATCGTTTGGGGCAAATATTCGCAGCGACTTTATACAGGCAATGTTGAACATTAAAGATAGATTCATTATTGCGTTAGATGTGGAAAAAGTATTATCGGTCGATGAAATCGTCGATCTAGTTGGTTTATCGGTGAATGATGGTCGCATGATGGCAGCAAAGGAGTAATCAATAAGGAGGGCGTGCAAATGCAGCACGACAAAGCGCTGGTTATTAGTGATGATGACATGCTTTTATTTCAACGTTTCTTTAAAATATGCATTGGCGTGTATCTTCCTTTATCCAAAAAATCATTGTTGTGCAATCGGTTGTCGTCACGTGTTCAGGCACTGGGATTGACGAGTATGAAAGAGTATTACGAACTGTTGATTGATTCGCAATCTACAGAAGAGCGACAGATCGTCTTTGATCTAATGACGACAAACGAGACATCTTTTTTTCGGGAAGAAAATCATTTTGTCTATTTGCGAAAGAAAATACTGCCGACATTTTCAAAAAATGCCCAGATCAAGGTTTGGAGCGCAGCCAGTTCGACAGGAGAGGAAGCTTACTCGTTGGCAATGTTGTTAGATGATGTCGTCGATAGCGAACATTGGCAGGTCTTGGGGTCCGATATTAGCCAGCGTGTGTTGGTATTTGCCCAAAGAGCCCTGTATCCAATGAATAAATGCAATAAAATCAATGCACAGTATTTAAATAAATATTGCTTATGTGGAACAGGTGAGTATGAAGGCTATTTCCTCATACACCAACATATTAGGCAGCATGTACATTTTGCGAAAATCAATTTGCTGGATGTCGAGCACGAGGTAAAACAAACGTTCGATATCATTTTCTTGCGCAACGTCACGATTTATTTTGATGAAATCACCAAAGCGCAAGTGATACGTTCAGTGCTGGGGAAATTAAAGCCTGGCGGCTATTTGGTCGTCGGTCCTTCCGAGACTTTGCATGGCATGTATGAAGGCTTGGAAGTATGTGCGCCATCTATTTACAGGCGACTGTGATGACGCAGAGAATCTTTGTGAATCCAGGCGGTATTTATTTCGGGAGTGGTGACTTCCACATAGAAACGCTCTTAGGTTCATGCGTTGCGATTATTTACTGGCATCCCGAAAAAAAAATCGGTGGGTTGTGCCATTATCTTCTGCCAACACGTACTAGAAGGTCGGCTATTGCCGATGAACTGGATGGCCGCTATGGAGAAGAGGCACTGTTGCAAATAGTGAACCAAATACAGATCATTGGTACTAACCTCACAGAATATATTGTGAAGGTATTTGGCGGTGGGCGTATGTTGAATTTACCGGCAACATCAACAAGGGTCGGGGTTGAGAATGCACGTTTTGCGCTAGATGTGTTGAATAAATATGGTGTACCAGTTGTTTCCCAGGATATTACAGGAGATGGTTATCGTTATTTACGATTCGATTTGTTAACCGGGGATGTCTGGGTGAGGCGTGGCTATACTGTGATGGACGAGATGAAAATCTAGCGATTGGATACGATATCTGATATTTCCTCCACATGAGGGTACCGACATGTTCGATAAGATTGATTCGATTTTGGTCGTTGACGACAGTACTGTACAAAGACAGCATGCTGTGTCGCTGATACAGGCACTAGGTGCCAAGTCGTTGCATGAAGCCGGAAATGGGCAGGAAGTACTGGCCTTGCTGACAAAAATGGATGTTTTGCCTGCATTGATGATATTGGATCTGGAGATGCCAGACATGGATGGGGTGGAGTTATTACAGCATTTGCAAAAGCATGCCATTCATATTCCTGTGATTATTTTGTCAAGCCGCGAAGCATCTTTATTAAGTTCGATCGATGCCATGGTTAAAAATACCGGTATGCGCGTATTGGCGATTGTTCCTAAGCCGTTGAATGAAGAAAAGTTGCGCCAGGCGATGAAATTCTACAGTGACAAACCTGTTCAACCAGCACAAAAAAAGGCGGCACAGATGCCGCTCACAGAAAAAGAACTGGGGAAAATGCTTAAAGAGAAAGCATTAGTTGCCTATTTTCAACCTAAAGTCGATATGAAAACCGGCATGTTAAAAGGGGTTGAGGCTTTGGCACGCATTCAACATGACAAACTGGGCTTTGTCTCTCCGGATCGTTTTATTCCAGTTGCTGAAAAAAGCGGGTTGATCCATGAATTGACATTACAAATGCTGGAGCAGGCAATGTCGCAATGTGCGATCTGGAATGCACGGGGGCTGGTATTAAAAGTTGCGATTAACTTGTCAGCGCTGTCACTTGATATTCCTGACTTCATTGATAAAATCATGGCGATTCAGGCAAAGCATGGTGTGCAGGCAGATCAGTTTGTGTTTGAAATCACGGAAAGTTCAGTGGTATCGAATGTCGGCAATACGTTGGCTATGCTGGCAAGATTGCGTTTGAAGGGCTTTGGCCTATCGATTGATGACTATGGTACCGGGTTTTCTTCCATGCAGCAGTTAGCCATGATTCCATTCACAGAATTGAAAGTTGACCGCTCCTTTGTCGATGGCGCCCATGAAAAACAGAACTTGCGTGTGATTTTACAGTCCGCACTTGAAATGGCCCAACGCCTGTCGTTGGTTAGTGTGGCAGAAGGCATAGAGACAATGGCGGACTGGCGCTTGCTGCAGGATTTTAATTGTGTGGTCGGGCAGGGTTTTTTGATCGGCAAACCGATGAAGGCCAATGATCTACCTGTCTGGTTGAAGGAGCATCACCGTCGCTTGCCAGAATTGCGCGCGCTTTAATAGATCAAATTTACACGGCAAGACGGGTGATTGCCTGATCGGCGAGCTTATTGAGCATTGTTTGCAATGGCAGATGATCAGGCAGTGTGATCTGCGGATCGATTTCCAGTAATGGTACCAATACGAATGCGCGTTGTGTCATGCGCGGATGAGGTATGTCTAGCCGGGTATCATGGATTGTATCGTGGCCGTATAGCAATATATCAAGATCCAGCGTACGTGGAGCATGATGATAAGGTCGAGTACGACCATGCACCAATTCGATATGCTGTAAGGCATCTAACAAAGCGTGGGCATCTAATGCCGTGCTGATTTTTGCCACAGCATTGATGTAGTCGTCACCTGCAGCATCAATCGGGGCTGTACGATAAAAAGATGAGTACGCGACGACATTGATTGCAGTATGATTGCCCAGCGCTGCCAGAGCATGTTCTATGTTTGCACGGGCGTTTCCAAGATTGCTGCCGATACCGATATAGGCAATGACATCGATACTCATGCCGGCCCTTGTGGATTCGGCTTGAAGGCGACAATATTTTTACGCTTGCGGTTCGTGCGACGCCGGCGTGTTTTAGGTGTGGTATCCGGTGAGGTATTACTGGTATTGGATAATAATGCTTCGCGTGTTGATGCGTCGCCGTTCATAAATTCTGTCCACCATTCGCCTAACGCCTCATCTGCTTCACCGGCAGCACAGCGCAGCAATAGAAAATCATAACCTGCACGCATTCTGGGATGCTCGAGCATTTTATAAGGTGACTTGCCAATACGGCGCTCAAAACGGGGCTGCATGGACCAGATGTCACGCATATCCGATGTAATCTTCCTTTGAAGAGCCAGTTTTTCGGTTTGTTTATTCAGTATGTCGTCAGCCGCAGCATGCAGGGCAGGGATGGGGTATTCACCTTTTTCCTGATAATACGCCCACTTCTGATTGACTTGATGCCATAAGAGCGATGCAAATAAAAAGCCTGGTGAAATCGGTTTGCCTTGCCTGACACGTTCGTCGGTATTCGATAATGCCAACGTGATAAATTTCTCACCGTTAGGTTGTTCCAGTACGACATCCAGCAAGGGTAATAATCCGTGATGTAAACCTTGTTGGCGCAGTTGTTGCAAACAGGCTAGCGCATGCCCGCTCATCAACAGTTTGAGCATTTCATCGAAAATACGTGCCGTTGGTACATTGTCGATCAAGGATGCCATCGTTGCAATCGGTGCACTGGTTGCAGGATCGATGTTGAACTTGAGTTTTGCGGCAAACCGGACGACACGTAACATACGTACTGGATCTTCGCGGTAGCGTTCTTCCGGCACACCAATCATACGTAAGGTTTTAGCACGGATGTCGGCGACGCCACCATGGTAATCGAGTACTGTTTGTGTTGCAGGATCATAGTACATTGCATTGATGGTAAAGTCGCGTCGCGCAGCATCTTCATGCTGTTTGCCAAATGTATTGTCGCGTAGAATGCGTCCGTGTTCATCTTTTTGGGCGGTGTTTTCAGCGCCGCTGCGAAATGTTGTGACTTCGATTAGGTCTTGGCCGAACATGACGTGTACGATCTGGAAACGACGACCGATAATAAAGGCACGACGAAACAGGCGCTTGATTTCTTCGGGTGTCGCATTGGTTGCCACATCAAAATCTTTCGGTTTGACCGATAACATCAAGTCACGCACTGCACCACCGACGATGAATGCTTTAAAACCCGCTTTTTGCAGGGTTTGTGTGACACGTATGGCATTACCCGATACGTGCTTGGGATCGATTTTATGTTGCTTGGGGCCGAGGACGACAGGTTTGGTGGAATTAGCGTTGCTACTATTTTTCCCCAAGATGGTGAGCAGGAATTTTTTAATCATTAAGACGGTACGTCAAATAAATTCAGGATAGGCCAGCCTTGAGCAAGTGCATGTGCTTTGAGCTTTTCACTGGGGTTGGTCGCAACAGGATGCGAGACATAGGAAAGCAATGGTAAATCTGTTGGCGAATCACTATAAAAATAAACGCGTCCAAAATCTGCCATGGTTTTACCCATGCCAGCTAACCATTGATTTGTGTGGGTGACCTTGCCAGGCCCTTGTGTCGGTGTGCCAGAGATTTTTCCAGTGAAATTACCTTCCGGGGTTAATTCAGGTTGCGCTGCAATCAAATGCGCCACATCAAACAATGGCGCAATGGGTTCTGTCACAAAACTATTGGTTGCCGTCACAATGGCGACTAAATCTCCGGCATCGATATGACGTCTTACCAGTTGCTTGGCAGATGGGGTGATA
This sequence comes from Betaproteobacteria bacterium, assembly GCA_015655165.1. GTDB lineage: Bacteria > Pseudomonadota > Gammaproteobacteria > Burkholderiales > Burkholderiaceae_D > Herbaspirillum. The sequence continues at coordinate 5,573 of JAATFN010000357.1, forward strand.
TGTGGCGTGATGATGTCACGTATATATGCATCACGCCATACATCAAGCTGTGTACGAGGAAATTGCGATAGATGACCAAAAATAAATTCGAGATATTTGACCGGATCTAATGTGCCAGCCTGATAGCGGGCAAACCATTCGTCATTACTCTTTCTCAGTGCAATTGCATCAACAGCACCGGTGTTTGCAAAAAACTCGCCCCATGCGTGATCGGAATCGATTGGCAAGAGTGTATGGTCTAAATCAAATAATGCGAGATTCATGGATGATTTTTGGCTTCTTGTTGTAACAGGTCACGTAATAAAGGCAGTGTTACCGGGCGTTTTGTTTCCAGCGAATAGCAATCTAATGCGTCTAGTAGATGCGACAGTGACGGCATATCACGACGGTAATGTGTTAGCAGGTAAGGAAGGATGCCTGATGCCAAAGTCATACCACGTGTTTCGGCGATTTGCGTTAATGCTGCAACTTTTTCTTCGTCTGTGAGTTCAACGATCTGATAAATCAATCCCCAGCCAAGTCTGGTACGCAAATCTTCACGTAACGCAAGTTGTGCAGGAGGCAGTGCACCAGTGCTGATGAGATAGCCACCTTGTTCACGAATCAGGTTGAACAGATTAAACGCTGCAATCTGTGCGGACGCGGAAAGTCTATCACAATCGTCTAGCAGGTAGTATGCAATTTGTGGCGTATATTCAAATGCGTCCAGATCGGAATCGGCATTGATAAAACGGACGTAGTCTGCCGATGTGGCATGTATTACTGCCTGCAGCAAATGCGATTTCCCTGCGGCACTGCTGCCCCACAGATACACAAAGTGGTCAGAAATCGTATCGTTGGCATTGCCCGAAGCAATGTCGCTTAGCCGATGCAGCAATTCGGCATTTTGCCCAACGACAAAATGTTCAAAGGTTTGCGCTTGTTCTGCGCGTAAATTCAACACAAGCTGTTTCATGACTTTCTATTATAGAAGCTGCTGGTCAGATAGCTTTTGAAAACGTGTTTTACAATGACCGAGGTGATGGCCGAAGCAGGCAAGGCCAATAAAATACCGAAAAATCCAAAAAGCTGGCCGAACGCAAGTAAGGCAAAGATGACGACTAATGGGTGAAGGCCGATACGTTCACCAACAAGATAAGGCGTGAGTAAAAAGCTTTCGATAACCTGACCAATGCCATAAATGATGCCAACAGCAATCAAACCGTATAAACCGTCGAATTGTAATACAGCTTCCATCAAAGCAAGTACTAATCCCAAACCGAAGCCG
>JAATFN010000044.1 GCA_015655165.1 Betaproteobacteria bacterium
CCAATGACGATAAACCGGGTACGGTTATGCGGATCATCCTGAATATGCGCACCCACTACTTCCAACTGGTAAGTCTGCGCAGCAACATCACCTGCAATGGCAGCCACAGCAGAATCGATCGACGCCATACGGGCAGCTTCGGCATTGGATGATACAGCTTGGCGTTCTATCGCCGGATAATGCTGGTTCAACCATGCATTGCATTGCGCCAAAGCCTGGGAGTGTGCACAAATACGTTTGACCGAATCCATCTGCCCGCTTTTTGTCATCAGATTATGATGAATCGGCAAAGCGACTTCGCCACTAATGGTCAATGTTGTCTGCAACAACAAATCCAGTGTGACATTGACAGGACCTTCTGTAGAGTTTTCAATTGGGACAACACCGAAGTCGGCCGTACCCGCTTCGACACTGCGAAACACTTCATCAACCGATGCACAAGGCAAACCGTTAACAGCATGGCCAAACTGGCGATACACCGCTTGTTCGCTATAGGTACCCACAGGTCCCAGATAGGCTACAACAATGCGTTTTTCCAACGCACGGCAAGCAGACATCATCTCGCGATAGATCATCTGCACATCTTTACTTAACAAGGGACCAGGGTTGTTGTCGGCAACATTGCGCAAAACCTGTGCCTCGCGCTCGGGACGAAACACCGGCGCATCTGTTACTGCTTTGACATGACCTACTTCTTGCGCCACGCGCGCGCGCTGATTCAATAAATCCAGAATCTGCGCATCGATTGCATCGATTTGCTGGCGCAATGGTTGCAGTTTATCGTCACTCATCTTACGTCGATCTTTCTTGTTGTTTTCCTGAAAGAAACGCCACATCAATGTGCGGCGTATCTCCCGTTATCTCTTTCAGGGCGATAGCTCTTTATCCGTGTTCTTTTTCAAACGCTTTCAGATAAGCGACCAAAGCCTCAACACCAGCTACAGGCATCGCGTTATATATAGAAGCACGCATCCCTCCAACTGATTTATGTCCTTTTAATTGCAGTAAACCATGCGCTTTGGCACCAGCCAAAAAAGCATCGTTCAAGGTTTCGTCATGCAAGAAAAAAGGGACATTCATCGTTGAACGATCCGCCTTGTGAATGCGTGTCGTATAAAACCCGGTGCTGTCCAGATAATTGTAGAGCAATTGTGCTTTGGCAACATTGGTTGCTGCGATCGCCTTGATGCCACCTTGGCGTTTTAACCATTGAAAGACCAAGCCTGCAATATAAATGGCATATGTCGGCGGTGTGTTATACATCGAATCGTTGTCGGAAACAATCTTCCAGTCAAATGCAGACGGACAGACTGGCAAGGCGTGCCCCAGCAAATCCTCGCGCACAACGACCAGTGTCAATCCGGCAGGACCGATATTTTTTTGTGCACCGGCATAAATGACACCGTATTTGGATACATCGACTTCACGCGACAAAATATTGGACGACATATCGGCGACAACTGGCGCATTACCAGTGTCAGCTGCGACATCAGGATCGAAATGGTATTCGACACCATCAATTGTCTCGTTGCTGCAAATGTGCACGTAAGCTGCATTTTTAGACAATTTCCATGTATCACGTGCAGGAATGGCTGCAAACTTTTGCGCTTGTGACGATGCAGCCACATTCACATTGCAATATTTACCGGCTTCCTTGATCGATTTGACCGACCAGGAACCGGTATTGACATAATCGACTGTAGCAGGCTGCCCTTTCAATCCTGCAAGGTTCATCGGGATAATCGCGTTTTCCGCAATTGCCCCGCCTTGCAAAAAGAGCACTTTATAGTTCTCAGGTACCGCAAACAACTCCCGAAAATCCTGCAATGCCGCCCCGATGATGGACATGAACTCGCTACCACGATGGCTCATTTCCATCACAGACATACCGCTACCGTGCCAGTCAAGCATCTCGCTTGCTGCTTGTGCCAATACTTCTTTAGGCAACACGGACGGTCCAGCCGAAAAATTATAAATCATGATCGATGAATAAAAATAATGGGAAACAAGGCATTACACCTCATCTGCCGCTGGTGCATCTGCGCCCTCGTCGTCTGTTTTTTCTTCGACATCACTCTCGACAACACGTTGCAAGCCCGACAATTTCGTGCCGTCTTCCACTGCAATCAATGTGACACCTTGTGTTGCCCGACCCATTTCACGGATCTCGGACACACGTGTACGAATCAAGACGCCGCCTGTCGTAATCAACATGATTTCGTCAGTACTTTCAACCAAGGTCGCCGCAACCACTTTACCGTTACGTTCGCTGGTCTGAATGGCGATCATGCCCTTCGTACCACGACCATGACGGGTATATTCGGTAATCGGCGTACGTTTACCAAAACCGTTTTCAGTTGCTGTCAACACAGACTGCTGTTCATTTTCAGCGACGAGTAAAGCAATCACCTGCTGACCATCATCGAGATTCATGCCACGTACACCACGTGCCGTACGCCCCATCGGACGCACGTCATTCTCGTCAAAACGCACAGCTTTACCTGCATCGGAGAACAGCATCACGTCATGCTGGCCATCGGTTAATGCAGCACCGATCAAAAAGTCGCCATCATCCAGGTCAACCGCAATAATGCCGGCTTTACGTGGATTACTGAAGTCGGACAACGGCGTCTTTTTCACCGTACCCAGACTGGTCGACATAAAGATGTAACGGTCTTCGGGGAAAGTCCGATTTTCACCCGACACCGGTAAAATCACGGTGATTTTTTCACCGTCTTGCAACGGGAACATATTCACAATCGGCTTACCGCGTGAACCACGCGAGCCTTGCGGCACTTCCCAGACCTTCAGCCAGTACAGACGGCCACGGTTGGAGAAGCACAAAATATAGTCATGCGTATTGGCGATAAACAACTGGTCGATCCAGTCATCATCCTTCGTCGCTGTCGCCTGTTTGCCGCGACCACCACGTTTTTGCGCACGATACTCGGAGACAGGTTGCGACTTCATGTAACCTGTATGCGACAACGTGACTACCAGATCTTGCGGTGTAATCAAATCTTCTGTAGCCAGATCGGTCGCATTCAACTCGATTTGCGAACGACGTTCGTCTTTGTTACCGATACCGTAATCATTACGTGCAGCAGTCAGTTCTTCTTCGATAATGACTGTGACACGCTCCGGTTTTGACAGAATATCGAGCAAGTCGGCAATTTGCTCCATGACTTCACGATACTCGTTAATGATCTTGTCTTGTTCCAGACCGGTTAAACGTTGCAGACGCATCTGCAGGATTTCGCCTGCCTGCGCGTCGGACAACTTATACAAACCGTCCTTCTGGATACCGTATTGCACCGGCAGGTTTTCCGGGCGGAAAGCTTCAATGTCGCCGGAATTTTCGCCCGTACGTGCGAGCATCTCGCGCACCATGGAAGAATCCCATGCACGATTCATCAACTCGGTTTTCGCAATCGGTGGTGTTGGTGCCGCACGAATAATCGCAATGAAATCGTCAATATTGGCAAGCGCTACAGCCAGACCTTCCAATACGTGACCACGGTCCCGTGCTTTACGCAATTCAAATACAGTACGGCGTGTTACCACTTCGCGACGGTGCGACAGGAAACATTCGAGCATTTGCTTCAGATTTAACAAACGTGGCTGGCCATTGACCAGTGCCACCATGTTCATCCCGAATGTATCCTGGAGTTGCGTTTGCTTATAGAGGTTGTTTAACACCACTTCAGCGACTTCACCGCGCTTTAATTCGATAACGACACGCATACCCGACTTATCAGATTCATCACGCAAGTCGGAAATGCCGTCGAGCTTTTTGTCGCGTACCAGCTCTGCAATACGTTCTAACAGTGCCTTCTTGTTGACCTGGTATGGCATTTCGTCAACGATAATCGCTGTGCGGCCTTCTTTGCCATACTCTTCAAAGTGCGTTTTGGCACGCATGATGACACGGCCACGACCAGTACGATAACCGTCGCGCACACCCGAGACGCCGTAAATAATACCGGCAGTCGGGAAATCCGGTGCGGGAATGATCTCGATTAACTCGTCGATGGTACATTGCTGGTTATGCAGCAAGTGCAAGGCACCATTAATGACTTCGGTAATATTATGTGGCGGAATATTCGTTGCCATACCAACCGCAATACCGGATGCACCATTAATTAACAGGTTCGGAATACGTGTTGGCAATACGGAAGGTTCTTTCTCCTTGCCGTCATAATTCGGTACAAAGTCGACCGTTTCTTTTTCGATATCTGCCAGCAATTCGCCGGCAATCCTGTCCAGGCGGCACTCGGTGTAACGCATCGCCGCAGCGCCGTCACCATCGATCGAACCGAAGTTACCCTGGCCGTCGACTAACATGTAGCGCAAGGAGAAATTCTGCGCCATACGTACCAAGGTGTCATAAATAGACGCATCACCGTGGGGGTGATACTTACCCATGACTTCACCGACCACACGGGCACATTTAACGAAAGGACGGTTCCAGACATTATTCATTTCATGCATCGCGAATAAAACGCGACGGTGCACAGGCTTTAAGCCATCGCGCACATCTGGTAGCGCACGACCGACAATCACGCTCATCGCGTAATCGAGGTAGCTTTTGCGCATCTCTTCTTCAAGAGAAATAGGGATGGTTTCTTTAGCGAATTGATCCATTTGCATGTCGTAAGGGGAATTGACTTCAATTGGCAGTCATCCATATGCCGATAAATAGCCTAGGGACGACTTTAAAGGAACATTCTAACACGCCACACCCTGTTTAAAACCCTCTGTTCATCCAAGCACCCAGAATC
>JAATFN010000223.1 GCA_015655165.1 Betaproteobacteria bacterium
CTACACGCAATTCGGCGCCGGGGTAAGGAGCGGGATAAGTCTCTGGCTGAATCCATTGTGCCAAATGCTCCTTGATGTGTTTGACCGACCCCAGCAACGCAAACACGTCATAGAGCAAACTTGCTTCGCGGCTGCGACTACCAAAGTCATCGGATATGGCTTGGGCAAATTTTTCACCATGATTGGACAGCAAGGCCGCCAACCGGTCCAACCGATCAAAGCGCAATTCCAGACTCGGCGCAACCTCGCTAATACTAGCGCGTTTTTGCAATTGCAAAAGCCGTTGCATGTTGGCGATGGTCGCCTCTTCATTTAAATCTTGCTCGATTTTTTTGTTCATGATCATTATCCTGTCTACATGATTAGGGGGTGTTATTAGTAGTCATCAGCCTAATTTGGCTGAGGTCAAAATATTGGTCTCAGCCATCGTCAAGCACGCGCTTACAATGGATATGGGAGCTCTTCACTGCCCCACTCCATCAGGTAAAGCATAGGCGATGATGTAATCGCCACGTTCCGGCGACTGGCGTGCTCCACCTACCGAAAGCACAACATACTGTTTGCCATCCCTTGCGATGTAACTCATCGGTGTTGCCTGCCCACCGACAGGCAACCTGCTTTCCCACAACAGCTTGCCAGTAGTGGTGCCAAATGCGCGCAGATAGAAGTCTTGGGTACCGGCATAAAAAGCAAGTCCCGAAGCCGTGGTCATAGGGCCACTCAGCGAAGGCATTCCCAATGGTATTTTCAGCCCCGACTTGATGCCAAATGGCCCGGTGTCCTGTACCGTTCCCGCCGGCACTTCCCAGACAACCGAACGTGTAGCCAGATCGATGCCGCTGATGGTGCCATATGGTGGTTGGTTGCAAGGCACGCCCAGAGGCGACATCAGGTTACCAGTCGTCACTCCGTAAGGTGTTCCGGCCTGAGGGAAATAACCTTCTCCGTGCGTCTTGGAGCTTAAACTGAAGTCCTTGGGCGCTTTGTCGCGAGGTACCATGTAGACGTAGCGTGCCAACCTCATATCATTCACGATGAGCATGCCACGACTTTCGTCGATTGAGGCCGAACCCCAATTCATCCCGCCAAATGAGCCTGGATAGACCAACGTACCTTTCACCGACATGGGCGTGAACTCACCCTCGTAACGCAGTTCCTTGAAGCGGATGCGACAGTATAACTGGTCAAGCGGCGTAGTACCCCACATCTTGGCCTCAGTCAATACAGTGTTGCCGATCTGCGGCATGCCCACTGAGTACGGCTGGGTTGGTGCCATCCAATCACCTGGCAGAGGGTCAACCGGAACAGCCCGCTCTTCCACTTCTGCGATAGGCGTACCAGTGCGTCGATCGAGCATGAATATCTGGCCGCGTTTGGTCAATTGTATCAAAGCCGGAATACTGTTCCCCTTGCCATCAGGTACGTCATAGAGCGCAGGCTGGGAAGGAATATCGTAATCCCACAGGTCATGGTGAACTGTCTGGTAGTGCCAACGCTCTTTGCCGGTCTTGATGTCGAGGGCGACGATTGCAGACGAATAACGATCGTCGAACGGCCGGCGTTTACCACCCCAGAAATCCGGCGTGGCGTTGCCAGTTGGAAGGTAGACCAGTCCCAATTTGGCGTCATATGCCGGGGTTGACCACACATTCGGTGTACCCAGCGTATAAGTCTGGCCTGGTGGCGGCAGCTTGTCTATCCCGGGATTACCCATGTCCCAAGCCCATACGAGCTCGCCGGTACGTGCATCGAACGCACGGATGACACCGGAAGGTTCACCAATGCGCATACCGTCCCATATCCACCCTCCGGAGATAATCAGATTTTCCATCACTGTAGGTGCGGAAGTCGGGATGTAGTAGCCAGGGTCAATCTTGCCTAAATGTGCATTGAGGTTGACTGTGCCATCTTGGCCGAATTCTTTGCAAGGCTGGCCCGTTTTAGCATCCAGTTGCATCAACCTGCCGTCAATTGTGTTCATGACAATGCGCGCTGAACAGTGCGCATCACTCGTGTGCGCAACCTGATTAACCTGCTGTAATGCCACTGGCGAGCTCGGCTCGTAGTAAGTCAGTCCTCTGCAACGCTCCCACATAAGCGACTTGGCCTGCGGATCGAAGCGCCAGCGCGTTTTACCGGTTACCGCATCCAGCGCATGCACGATGTTATGGGCAGAACAGGTATAGACCGTATTATCAGCGAAGATCGGTGTATTTTGATCCTCTGCCGATCCGGTAGGCAGGTCGCCATACCGAAAAGTCCAAGCCACCTTGAGTTGGCTTACATTCTCCGGGGTGATTTGCTTGAACGGCGCATAGCGGGTTCCCATTGAAGTCCGGGCATACTGCCGCCATTCGTTACCGGCCTCATCTGTTTCCGGTGAGTGCTTCCAGTCAGCGTTGGGCACGTAGGCATTTTTGATCACACCATGGGGCTCAAAGGCTGATACAAGCGTGATTACCAAGGCAAGCACCAGAGTAACTGCTCCGATGAATGGCACACGCTTGCCAGCGCCGCCTGTGCGATAGGCCGGAAAGAAAGGCACTAGCAACAACAGTATTGATGCCAGCACTGTCGGTACTACCAGCCTAGGAACCAGCGGCCAAAACCAGCTGTCCGATGGCCAGACTTCCCAGAAGGCCCAAATCACCGTAGCAAGAAAAATAATGCCATATAACCACGCGCCGGCCATGCGCCTCATTGCAATCAATACGCCACTAACTACGATGAGTGCACCGGCAAGGGCGTAATAGAACGAGCCACCCAATGACACGAGCTTGATACCGGGCAAACACAGTGCCAAACCAATCAGAGCCAGTAATATACCAAAACAGAAAATCAGCAAACGGCTGATGTTAGACGGCGGGTTGTTTGCAGTTTTCATGGAGTGACTCCCTTTCTATGCCTTTTTGTTCCCTATCTTGATGCAGGCTGCTCAAGGAAGTGAATTTAGATGATTTATCATGTAATTTTAAATGATACATCATCTATTCAAAAAAGTCATCATTGCCCATAATCTGCTTCGCTAGGCTAACCGTACCTCCCAGAAGACGGTATTAACACCACCACGGAATAAAGCCAATCAAGTCCTCTGGAATCAGGAAGCTGAATAATTGAAATCACACTCCTGAACAACATCCCCTGCATCTTGTCAAAACAGTGATGCTACCGAGCCTTTGGGATTACCTGCCAGTATCTGCTGATGTGATACGCCCGACCAGCTATCTGGCAGTTGTGAAATATAACATTAACTGGCAGTAGCCCAAGCATGGGCCCGTGCCTGATGCAATTTTTTGTAGCTGTCTATCAGTCGCTGATGCCTATCCAACCCTTCCAGTTTCATACTCGTTGGTGTTAACCCGTAAAAGCGCACGCTACCGTCCACTGACCCCATTACCGCGTCCATCCTGGTGTCGCCATACATCCGACGAAAGTTGACAACATAGTCGTCCAGTTCCAGCTCGTCATCGAGCAACACTTCCAGCACCACATTCAAGGCCTGGTAAAACAAGCGACGTTCGACCGTGTTGTCGTTATACTGCAAGAAGGCACCCACCTGCTCTTGGGCTGCCTCAAATTGCTGCAAGGCCAGATTGATCAATAGCTTCAACTCCAGCACCGTTAACTGCCCCCACTCCGTATTCTCGTCAAATTCGATACCGATCAACGTGGCAATATCAGAGTACTCATCGAGCTCGTTGTTATCCAACCGATCAAGCAGTGCTGCTAGCGCAGCGTCGTCTAAGCGATGCAAATTCAACACATCTTGACGGAACAATAACGATTTGTTTGTGTTATCCCAGATCAAATCCTCTACCGGATAAATTTCCGAATAACCGGGCACCAACATCCGGCAAGCGATGGCACCGAGTTGGTCATACACGGCCATGTACACCTCTTTACCCATGTCGTCGAGAATGCCAAGCAGCGTTGCGACTTCTTCAACATTGGCATTTTCACCTTCACTGGAAAAATCCCACTCGACAAACGCGAAATTCGCTTTTGCACTGAAAAAGCGCCACGACACCACACCACTGGAATCAATAAAGTGCTCGACAAAGTTATAGGATTCCGTTACGGCGTTACTGACAAAGGTTGGCTGTGGCAAATCGTTCAGACCTTCAAAACTGCGCCCCTGCAGCAACTCCGTGAGACTTCTTTCCAATGCTACTTCAAAGCTTGGGTGCGCGCCGAACGAGGCAAAGACACCTCCTGTTTTTGGATTCATCAAGGTAACGCACATCACCGGATAGGTGCCACCCAGTGACGCGTCCTTGACCAGCACCGGAAAGCCCTGCTCTTCCAGCCCTTGAATTCCGGCCAAGATGCCAGGGTATTTTGCCAACACTTCGTGTGGGACATCAGGCAAGGCAATTTCACCTTCCAAAATTTCACGTTTGACAGCACGCTCGAAAATTTCAGATAGACATTGTACTTGTGCTTCAGGCAGCGTATTACCGGCACTCATGCCATTACTGACATAGAGGTTTTCAATCAGGTTGGATGGAAAATACACCACTTCGCCATCCGACTGCCGCACAAACGGCAGCGAACAAATACCGCGTTCTATATTGCCGGAGTTCGTGTCAACCAGATGCGAGCCACGCAACTCACCTTCAGGATCATAAATCGGCAAGCAATATGCATCCAGAATTCCAGCTGGCAACGCTTCATCGGGACCTGGTTTGAACCAGCGCTCGTTCGGATAATGGACAAACGCTGCATTGGCAATATCGTCACCCCAAAAAGCACCGCCATAGAAATGGTTGCAATTTGTGCGCTCGATAAACTCACCCAACGCCGACGCCAATGCACTTTCTTTGGTCGCTCCCTTGCCATTGGTAAAACACATCGGCGAATGCGCATCGCGAATATGCAGTGACCACACATTGGGAACGATATTGCGCCACGAAGCGATCTCAATCTTCATGCCCAAGCCTGCCAACACGCCCGACATATTGGCAATGGTTTGCTCCAACGGCAAATCCTTGCCCACAATATAACTGGCCGCGTCAGTTGCAGGCTTTAACGTCAGCAACGACTGCGCATCGGCATCCAGGTTCTCCACCTCTTCAATGATGAACTCGGGTCCGGCTTGCACCACTTTTTTCACAGTACAACGCTCGATGGAGCGCAAAATACCACGACGGTCTACTTCCGCGATATCTGCTGGTAACTCCACCTGGATCTTGAAAATCTGTTGATAGCGGTTTTCCGGATCAACGATGTTATTCTGAGACAAGCGAATATTTTCGGTAGGAATATTGCGCGTGTTGCAGTACAACTTCACAAAATAAGCAGCACATAAAGCCGATGACGCCAAAAAATAGTCGAAGGGACCAGGCGCCGAGCCATCGCCCTTATAACGGATAGGCTGGTCGGCTATGACCGTGAAGTCATCGAACTTGGCTTCAAGACGGAGCTTATCGAGAAAGTTGACCTTAATTTCCATGAGACAATTCTAAAAATGGTGTTCAAAATGATGGTGCCGCGATTATCCGTTGCCACGACAGTGCCGTACAATGCACGATGTGTTTTTAACAAACACAGACCAATATGGATAATTTAATCTACGGACGCCATTGTACAGGTCAATGACGATCACGCACTATTCACGCATCCCGGTCCCCAGGACGATGCATCAGGCACACATCAAGAAACCGCATGAGCAACACCGCCCGAACCAAGGTTGTACACCGCACCGCCACCACACCCGAAGAAGTATCGGGGCGCTTTCGCCCGCGCATTAGTTTGCGCACCTTAAGCCGTGGCGATGGTTTACTGGGGCTGCGCCCAGCCGGTCTGTTCGGCCCGCGAGGCAACAGCGTGACAGTGGCGCAAATCGACTGGACCTACACAACGCCCGATGGTGTGCACTGGGAAACACCTGCCCCAACGACACATGCCGACATCGCACCCGATCTGTCCCACGCCCTACTTGATTCTCAAGGTGTATGGCGCGTCATGCGCCGCAATACTCATGCAGAAACTGATGCGCTAGCACAGATTCGTGACTTGGGGCTGCTTCCACTGCCAGAAAATGCCCTGCAATGGCGCTCCGACGACATGGCACCTGCGACGCAGTGGTGGTCACTGTTACTAGAAAGCGCATTTGGCGACTTTTGGGCGGACAACCTGCCCCAGTTACAAGCAGACGGCTGGAGCATTGTCGTGCAGCCCGGCTTTGTGCACGAAAGCGTGCCCGTAGAGGCCTGGCGCATCATCGTCAACCCCGACACTGGAGACGTACTCGGCAAAGAAGTGGCAACACGCATGCGCGCACGCAGTGCCCGCTTTGCGATCGGCGATGGTCCGGGAAAATCAGAATGGTGGTTGTTAACGTTAGGTGTCGATATCGATGGCGAGTCCTTTGATCTGGCGCCCATGCTGGCTGATCTGTTGCGCCGGGACCGGCGCTGGGTGGACCGTAAGCAGATCGCCGCGATCGACCCACATTCACGTATCTCACTGCGTGCGCCGGGCGGCAAACGTATCGATGCGCTTGCCGCGCCCCTGATCGCCATCATCACCGCCATGTTAGATCTCTTGACCACTCAAAAACGTAAAACGGGTCCCTTGCGCTTGTCACCATGGGATGCGCAGCGTTTAGACATGCTGGGGCTGGATCTGCTGCAAGCCGATGCGATTTCCTGCGGTATACAAGGCTGCCTACAATTGCAGGGAGGCGAGGACTTGCGTGCACTGGCCCAGCGCCTGCTCGGCAGTGGCGCGCCAAAGGCTGTACCACCTCCGGCGGGTCTGGGTATTACGTTGCGGCCATATCAATTACATGGTCTAGCCTGGCTCCAGTATTTAAGCGAACACAAGCTGGCAGGCATTCTGGCCGACGACATGGGGCTAGGTAAAACGGCGCAGATCGTAGCGCACCTGCTGGTGGAACAACAGGCTGGTCGTCTGGACCTGCCTGCGTTGGTGGTATTGCCTACCTCACTGGTCTTTAACTGGCAAGCCGAAATAGCGCGCATGGCACCCAGTTTGCGCGTACTAGCCTTGCAAGGCCCCAAACGTGCAGAAGACTATGCCCGCATCACGCACCATGACGTCATCCTGACCACCTATCCCTTGCTGTGGCGTGATCTTGATGTGCTGTCGCAAAAATTGTTTCATATCCTGATACTAGACGAGGCACAGACCGTCAAAAATGCCGCCGGGCGTAGTGCTAACGCAGTACGTCGTATCAATGCCCGCCATCGGCTGTGCATGACCGGCACCCCCATGGAAAACCACTTGGGTGAATTGTGGGCGCAATTCAACTTTCTGATGCCCGGTTTTCTTGGCGACGCGCGCAGTTTTGCCCGCATATGGCGCAAACCCATCGAAGAAAACGGCGAAACGCTGCGCGCCGCCCTGCTTGCCCAACGTATCCGGCCCTTCATCCTGCGCCGGCGAAAAGAACACGTCGCAACAGAACTGCCTCCTAAAACCGAAGTTGTAAAACTGCTTCGCTTGGAAGGCAACCAGCGCGACTTGTATGAGAGCGTGCGCGTGGCAGCCGATAAGAAGGTGCGCCGTGTGCTACAGAGGCACGGTTTTACAGGCGCACAAGTCAGCATCATGGACGCATTGCTCAAATTGCGTCAGGTATGTTGCGATCCCTTATTGCTCAAAGGCGAGGCGGTGCCCAAGGCCACAGAACGAGCCAAAATAGACATGTTGCGCGACATGCTGCCAAACCTGGTTGCCGAAGGACGCCGTATTCTGGTGTTTTCTCAATTTACAGAAATGTTGTCTCTGGTAGAAAAAGAACTGGATGTACTGCACCTCAACTGGCTTTCTCTCACAGGAAAAACACCACCGCCCCAGCGTAGCGCCTTAATTGAGCACTTCCAGAGCAAGACCATACCTATTCTGTTGATCAGCCTGAAAGTAGGTGGTGTAGGCTTGAATCTGACTGCGGCGGACACGGTGATCATGCTGGACCCCTGGTGGAATCCCGC
>JAATFN010000211.1 GCA_015655165.1 Betaproteobacteria bacterium
ACGTTTTTCATACTTGGCGTATCCCATGCACGGCTAGTCGCATCGCGCAAATTGGCTGCAGTTCCCAGCGTTCCTGAGAGCATCGGCAACTCCGGCGCGATCAATAACGGGTATGTTCCACCGCTATTTGCAGGAAGCCATTCCGTCATATCTGCCAGCCCGTCATTGACCAGCTTTAATGCATCCATCTGCTTATAAGGCGTCTCACCGTAATAGGTATAACGGATAGACATCTTCCCATCGCTTTTTTGTTTTATTTCCTGCAAGTGTTTGATAATGATTTTTGTATAGGGATGTGTTGTTGGCAACCCCCCAAAAAATCTCCAGTTCACCTCTGCGGCATGCACCACTCCCTGAGCAAGACTGAGCAACAGCAAAATCAATGAAAATTTGATTTTTTTCATACTATCTCCATATTAAATTTAGACGTAATACCTTATTAATCTGGTATTTAACGCTTGCTTCACTTACTACTGCCAGTAACAGTCTTAACCGGTTACCGGCTAATTATTTATTGAAGCATGTTTACCATGCCAATCCGTCAGACGTCTTATTCCTTCTTCCAGTGTAATGCATGGCTCCCATCCCAACACGCTTTTTGCCTTATCGATACTGAATCTATTTTTTGTCACAGATGCCGATTTGATCCTGTTTGGATCTGGTTTAAATAATGGCGTCAATGGTGAGTTACAGACTTTCAATACGACATTGATTAAGGTTTTGTAATCAGTTGAAACACCTGCCGCAATATTAAATGCCTCTCCCGACAAAGTACTTTCCATTGCCATGGCCTGTGCATTGGCGACATCACCTGCATAGACATAATCATGTACTTCATCAGCATCGACTTTAACGACTGGTGGCTGATCCATCTTAATTTGCTCATAGGTATCGATAATCGGCACAATATTGACACCTCTTGCATGCTGTCGTTACCCATAGACAGAAGAAATTCTCAATGCAATAAATTCTATCCCATACTGCTGTGCATAATAACGGCAAAGGTGTTCGGAAATAATCTTTCCAGAACCATACAATCCCGCAGCCGGCGGTACACCTTTCAATGTATAGGACGTATATTCATCCACGACCTCGTGGCGCGTATTTCCATACACGGAAATGGAAGACGAATAAACAATTTTTGTGACATGCTGCATGCGGCAAACTTCCAGTATATTCATCAAACCCCTGATGTTGACATCCATACCTAGCCAGACGTTCTTGGATAACGGAATTGTGATAAAAAATGCCGTATGAAAAACACCGTCGATACCATCCATCGCATCATATAGCTGATTGATCTGAAGAATATCTCCCCGATAAAATTTGACTCTGGGATTATCCAAAAGATGCTTGGTCGCCGCACTTTGTCCAATCACACCATTGTCATACAAGACAATTTCAGCGGCACCTTGCTCCAGTAATTTATCGGCAATATGCGATCCAACCAGACCAAAACCGCCTGTAATCAAAAAACGTTTATTTGCAATATTCATTTGAATTCCATCTGTTTTATCACTTCATCGACTCAAGCGATAACAATATGTGTTTGCTTGCCGAGTAAAGGCGATTGCGCTTCGACTATATCGCCGTCTTTCAAATAGGCAGGTGGTTGCATTCCCATGCCGACACCTGCAGGCGTTCCGGACAAGATGACGTCACCTGGCTGCAGACTCATGAATGCACTGATATACGAGACCAGCTCGCTGACCGTAAAAATCATATCCGACGTATTGCCACTTTGCCGCACTTCTCCGTTCACAGATAACGTGAGTTCGATATTCTGCGGGTCAGTCAATTCATCGGTTGTCACCAGAACTGGCCCCAATGGCCCGAATCCATCGCAACTTTTCCCCTTGAATCCCTGACCGCCACGATGAAACTGGAAGTCACGTTCCGAAAAATCGATACCGAGCACATATCCGGCAACATGTTGTATTGCATGCTCTTCCGGTATATAACGGCCACCATGTCCTATAACAATTCCCAGCTCCACTTCCCAATCAAGGCTCAGTGATCCACGTGGTCGTTCCAATTGTGTATTGGGGTTAGCCAATGCACTACCGGCTTTGAGAAACAACGTCGGTTCTGTCGGTATGCTCAAATTGCATTCAAGTGCATGTGCCTTGTAATTGAGACCGACACCAATGATTTTTCCGATTTTTGTCACCGGTGGTAAAAATACGATCTCGGTTGTGACCGGTGCATGGTTATCAATAGCATTACCTGTTATTTCCTTTAACTGTTCAAACCGGAAAATGCCGTTGTCGTCATATTGCTTGTCCAGCTTTCTAACGATACCGCGATCATCTATGATCCCGATACATACTTCGGTAGAATTTTTTTCTGTAAAACGTACAAGTTTCATCGTAGTCTCCTGCTTATGCCACGATACAATCCACAGGCAATCCCTGTTCGAATCGTGCAATGTTGTTAAATGCGAAAATCATTTTTTCATCCAGCACTTCTTTGGTGCCGGCAGATATATGCGGTGTAAGGACGACATTCGGCATGCTCAGCAGTGCATTGTCATTGCCAATCGGTTCGACATTAAATACATCTAATCCGGCACCCGACAATTTATTGCTTTTTAATGCTTCTATTAATGCCTCTTCATCAACTAACCCACCACGTGCTGTATTGATCAATATGGCACCTTGCTTCATCATGGCAAATTGCGCTTTGCCCATCATGTGCCTGGTCTCATTATTTAAACCCAGATGCAAGCAAACAATATCTGATGTCGCCAATAGCTCTTCGTAAGGTAAATAGGTCACTGCCAACTTTTCTTCCACTTCTTTCGACTGGCGGAATTTGTCGTAATAGCAGATGTCGACATTAAAGCCCGCCAATTTTGCTGCTGTTGATTGTCCGATACGTCCTAAACCGATCAACCCTACACGTTTGTTAGCAAGTTGCCGCGACTCGGCGCGCAATTCGTATTGCAGCCACTCACCGTTTCTCATCGCCCGATCGGCAATATTCAAACGCCGGTATGTTGCTAATATCAACAAAATCGCATGTTCCGAAACCGCCGATAAGCCTGCCGTGTTTAATGCCAACGTCACATGCACATCCCGCATATCCTGCATATTGACGATGTCATACCCAACGCCTTGATGTTGTACCAAACGCAAATGTGGTGCTTGCGACAGCAATTGCCGATCGATTTTTGTTGTTGCAACAATGGCGTATTTCACGTCCTTAATTTTTTCCGTGATCTCAGATGCATCCCCAGTTGCCAAGGCGTCAAGCGCCATCCCCTTTGGGACATATTTCTGGATACCGTCTAAAACTTCTTTTGCCAAAGGTTGCAAATACAGAATTTTTTCCATGGTGTTTCGCTTTAGTCATAAAAAGAGAGTGTTACCATTCTCAAAGAAACAACTAATAGATACAATTCGATTTTTATAAGTGATTATTAGGCTATGTCTATCAATATTAAATACCGCTCAGTCAAAGCATTCCTGTTGGCCAGCCATACTGGATCGTTTACCCAAGCAGCAGACAAGATGGGGCTAACGCAACCATCGTTCACGTCGCTGATACAAAATCTTGAGCAAATGCTGGATATACGGTTATTCGAGCGCAATACCAGAAAAATCGAGCTCACTAGCGCAGGTATTGAATTTCTCAAACGGGTAGAAAAACCCATTACAGATCTGGAGGAAGCCTATATCAGCATGAAAGATCTGGCGATTGTGCGTCGTGGCAGCATTGTGCTTGGATCGTTACCATCGACCTCGCTCACGTTGATCCCCAAAACATTACAGGCACTCAGGCAATCGCATCCATCATTACAGATTCGCATTGTTGAGGCACATAATGACGAGCTCATCGCGATGATAAGAACGAATCAGATCGAATTCGCCATCGGAGCTGTCACAGGCTCCGACATGATTACTGATTTACAGTTTCATCCATTGCTAACAGACTGGTTTTCTGTGATCTATCCGCCGCAATATGCAGAGAAATTGCCTGATCCTATTTATTGGCGCGACTTGCCAGACCACGATCTGATTCTGACATCGCAAGGATCAACACCGAGAACGCAGTATGAATTGGCCATCAGAAATACCAAATCGTCGATTGCATCACGCTATGACGTAACACATATGACTACCGCGGTACAAATGATTCATCAAGGGCTCGGTATCACCGTACTTCCCCAATTGGCTTTACCGGCATTGAATTTGGAAGGCCTACTGTCCAGAGTACTAAACGATACCACTGCTAAAAGAGAAATTGGTTTGTTTCATCGCAAAGATAGAAGCCTGTCTCCTGCTGCAAACGCATTTCTTCAGACCATTCGCACGGTTATTGCCACAAACAATAACTCTTAGCTGCGTAATAGTATGAGCTAGAACATTGATATGTTAGCGTAGCGTTTATGCGAGAGTTAACGTGCGTAACCAATATCCGTTTGACATAGATTATTGCCAGACACTTACAAGCAAACACATGAACCGTCTGGCTTTAGGTTCATGATGATTACAAGAACCACTCCTGAAACCCTGTGATTGCTTCGGACATCACATCACGCGCACGATCACTTATCTTCACTTCCGCACGGCGAATGGCATTTGCCCAATCAGATCCGTCACACAATGCTGTAGCAACATCTGCAGCATCGAGCATGGCGAGATTGACACCGAGTCCGACTGGTGGCATCACGTGTGCTGCATCGCCGATTAATGTAATACCGGGACGTGGCACCCAACCAAACTCTGCAGGCAAGGTGTAGATTGGCCGCTCCGTAAAATCACCACAGGCATTCAAGAGATTGCGTAGGTCAGAAGCCCAGTGATGATAGTTGGTCTGGACCAGTTTTTTCGCTCCTACTTCCGTGACTTCATTTTTTAACCAACTGCGAGGGCGTTTAAGCGCCGCATACACGCAGATGCGTCCTTGCCCGTTACGTTGTGCAAATAACGCCTCTGCACCACCAAACGAGAACAGTGAGCCGCGGCCAACCAGCTCAGCTTCTTGTTGTGTGGGCGTTTCTATCCACCCTTCAAAAAATGTAATGCCTGTGTATTGTGGTCGCATTTCGCTTAGAAAAGGTCTAACGTGCGACCAGGCGCCATCCGCGCCTATAACGACATCCGCTTCGATACGCGAGCCATCTTCGAAGACCAACCCATGCTTGCCTGCTTGTCCGAAGTCGATGTGTGTCAACTTTCTACCCCACTGCACAACATCGGTAGGTAATGCATCCAGAAGCAGGTTACGCAATACACCGCGATCGATTTCTGGTCGATCCAGATGATCATCAGGTCTAGGTGTGCCTATCATTGTTTGCCCCGACAAATGATCAATATTACGTTCATCCTGATCTTCATGGCGGGCAATCGCCCTGAATGCATCAAGCAATCCAGCCTGCCTGAGTGCAACCTGTCCCTTGTCTTCATGCAGATCCAAAGTCCCGCCTTGGGCACGGTGCTCGGTTGATAATTCTCCCTCATAAACCCGCACACGATGCCCGCCTTGATGCAGGATGACAGCTGCAACCAACCCGGCCGGGCCACCACCAATAATGACAATTTCCGGTTTGATAACGTTAACCATTGTACAAACCCTCCAATCCGATATATATTGGTTCCAATGTAAACTATATCGGAACCAATGTAAATGACAAATAAAGCAACTAATTGGCAACCCGGCGGCAACCCCGGCTTTCATCTGAATCTTGTTTCACGGCTACTTACCAGGTACTTTGATCGTCATCTTGCAACGCTTGATGTTAATGTTGCATATTTACCTGTCCTGGGCGCATTACGCGAATCAACTCCGCGCTCACAGAAGGAACTTGCGCAGATAGGTCAAATTGGCCAGCCAGCGATGGCACAAATGCTGGAGCGCATGCTCAAGGAAGGACTGTTAATTCGGATGCCGGATCCGACTGACGGGCGC
Source organism: Betaproteobacteria bacterium (assembly GCA_015655165.1). GTDB lineage: Bacteria > Pseudomonadota > Gammaproteobacteria > Burkholderiales > Burkholderiaceae_D > Herbaspirillum. The sequence goes on from JAATFN010000211.1 coordinate 5,914, forward strand.
AAAGCACAATTCGCTTTATCAAAAAAATCAACAAGCCAGATGGCAAACATTCGCATGACTTTAGAAGAAGGAAACAGGCAGATCTTCGCTGTCTTGACGGAGAATGAAGCAGAGGAATTCATGACGAGCATGAAGAAAATTGAAGCCAGACTAAAAACATTACTGGAAGTACAAGAATAACACGACCACTTCAAGCATATTTATCGCAAAATCGAGCCCCTATTTGTATACGCAAATTGGCCAGAAAATGTCTGAGCAATAAAAAAGCCTCTGATCATCATAATCAGAGGCTTTCTATCTTTGCATGAACCGTCAATTCAATAACGGATAGCAGCTAGCAACACAAAGAGATTATTTTGCACTTACTTAATC